>CAZUVP010000013.1:6707-8651 GCA_964623855.1 uncultured Candidatus Saccharibacteria bacterium
AGGGAACCGAGAAAAAAGAAATTGGTGGAGGTTCCGGTTTTTTGGTTTCCAAAGAAGGCATGGTTATTACCAATAAACACGTGGTTTTGGACGAAGAAGCCGACTACACCGTTTTCACCAATGACGGAAAAAGTTATCCGGCCAAGGTCTTGGCCAAGGACCCTTTCCAGGATTTAGCTATTTTAAAAATCGACCAAGAAAAAATAGTGGATGAGCATGGGGATTTCACCTTAACGTCTTTCCCGGTGGTCAAATTAGGAGATTCTGACAATTTGCAAATGGGCCAAATGGTAATCGCCATAGGCAATGTTTTGGGAGAATTCAGAAATTCTATTTCGGTTGGGGTAGTCTCTGGGCTGGGGAGAACAATTACAGCTGAAGGCGGCGGGTTTGTGGAAACAATAGAAGATGTTATCCAGACAGACGCTGCAATAAACAGGGGAAATTCAGGAGGTCCTCTTCTAAACCTGAAAGGAGAAGTAATAGGTATAAATACTGCCATGATTCAGGAAGCCCAGAGTATTGGTTTTGCCATTCCCATCAATAAAGCCGAAAGAGACATAGAACAGGTTAAAAAAATAGGGAAGATTGTTTATCCTCTCCTGGGAATAAGATATGTACCTGTTACGGAAAAAATAAAAGAAGATAATAACTTGCCCGTAAGCTACGGAGCCTGGATCACTCAGGGGGCAGGTGGTGAGCCTGCTATTTATCCCGATTCTGCCGCGGAAAAGGCCGGACTTCAGGAAGGAGATATTATTCTGGAGTTTGAAGGTGAAAAAATCACTGCAGAAAACACTTTGGCCAAAATGATTCAGAAGCACGAACCAGGGGATGAGGTGGTTTTGAAAATCTTGAGAGAGGGCGAAGAAGAGGAAATTACAGCCACGTTAGAAGAGAGAAGCGAGTGATGTAATGAATTAATGTTTTCTTCGTCATATTTTTAAGTATGCAAAGACAAATAAATCAAACCATTGTTTTAGTCCTAAACGTCGTTTCCGGCTAATGCTTGGCTAGGTTCATTTAGACATAATACAAACAAAATAAAATAGAAAATCCCGGATCTGGCCAAGCGCCGGATTTTTTATTTCCTGAGGTCCCTGTACTCCCACCCATGGAGTCTACAGGGGCAGGGGATGTAAGCGCGTAAACAGCGGGTCTTACATCCCCTTTTCCTTGATTTTTTTGGGAAATTGTAATAAAAAGAAACTAGGCGAAGCAAAAGCTTGGTCTATGAACGGAAACTTTACTCATAAAACTCAGGAAGCGATTCTCTCTGCTCAGAACCTGGCCCAGGAAAGAGGCCAACAGCAGATAGATGCTTTACATCTTTTATATGCTTTGCTTGACCAGGAAGGAAGCGTGGTTTTGAATTTGCTTCAAAGGCTGGGAGCTGATATTGAAGGATTGAAAAGAAAAACCAAAGCAGCTTTGGACAGAATTCCTACCATCACTACTCCTCAGAGTTTTGGCCAACTTTATTTAACTCAGGACATGGCAAAGGTTTTAGAAAGAGCCAAACAAGAAGCAATGAAAATGGGAGATGAATATATTTCAGTAGAGCATCTCTTTCTGTCCTTATTAGATACGGGAAGCAAAGCTAAGGAAGTTTTAGATAAGACGAACTTCCTGCAGCCGGGCGGCGGTGTTTCTTCTTTGGAGTTCGGGAAACTGGACTACGAGACAGCTCTGAAAAATCTGGCTAAAATCCGGGGAGGTCAAAGAATCACTGACCCGGAGCCTGAGTCAAAATACCAGGTGGTTGAAAAATATGCCAGAAACTTGACCAACCTGGCCCGCCAGGGAAAACTGGATCCTGTTGTTGGCAGGGAAAATGAAATTAGAAGGTTGATGCAGGTTCTGTCCAGAAGGACAAAAAATAACCCGGTCTTGATAGGAGAGGCAGGAGTGGGCAAAACCGCCATTGTCGAGGGACTGGCTCAG
>CAZUVP010000014.1:0-4041 GCA_964623855.1 uncultured Candidatus Saccharibacteria bacterium
AATGCGAACTGTCCATTCTCTTCTCTAATTTTACCTATTTGAGTTGGAAGGATAAAATGTAATTCTCCTAACCTTACTTTTTTATCTCTTTTCATAATCTTGATTAAATCATTGACATTGCCTTCGTAAACTACCGGTAATCCAACAGCTTGAATAAGTTGATTCTGTCTTTGTAAATCCTTATCATTCAATAACCCAAGTTTGTTTGAAATTTTTCCTTCGTAGGCCATGCCCAATCCAATCGCTTCACCATGAGAAATCCTATATTCTTCGGCAGTCTCTATCGCATGACCAATGGTATGGCCGTAATTTAAAATTTTCCTTAATTCTTTTTCTTTTTCGTCCTGCTCTACAGTTCTGGCTTTGATTTCACAACATCTTTTTATTATTCTTAAATAAACTTCGTCAGCTCTATTTAAGACACTTTCTTCAAGATATTGAAATAGTTCAGAATCTTGAATTATTCCGTATTTAATAATCTCCGCTAAACCATTTTTAATTTCTTTTTCTGGAAGAGTTTTTAAAAATTCAATATCTATAAATACTGTTTTTGGTTGATAAAACGAACCGAAAAGATTTTTACCCTCAGGAATATTAACTCCTGTCTTTCCTCCGATACTACTATCCACTTGAGCAAGAAGAGTTGTAGGAATTTGAATATAATCAATCCCTCTTTCGTAAAGTGAGGCAACAAACCCAGCCAAATCTCCAACTATCCCACCACCCAGAGCAATAATCATAGAATTTCTATTAAACTCTTTTCTTACCAATTCTCGACCAATTTCTCCTGCCAGAGCCCAATTTTTTGAACTTTCACCAGCCGGAAAATCAAACAATTCCACTTCTAACCCTTGATTTTGAATTAATGTCTGTAATTTTCCACCGTATAATTTTCTAACATTAGAATCTGTAATGATTGCGTATTTATTTACTCTAAATTCTCGAAAATCTATTTCTTTTAAAATTCCTTTTTCTATCCGAATATCATAACTTCTTGTTCCTAAATTTACTCTTACAATATCCATAAAAAAATTATGCTTTTATTTTAAAATTTGCCACCATGTATCCCACGCCAAAAGGGTATTCATAAGAAAGGACTTCCGGCTGGTATTTGACGTTTGAAGCTTCCAAAATCCCCAAGATGAAACAAATAGGACGCAGGCCGCATTCTCCAGCCTCAGGATACATATTATCTAATTTAAAGATTTTTTCTATATCTTTTTTCTTCAAGGCCTCAATCAGATCTTTATCAAACTTTGCCCCTTGAGGATTAAGCCCGTAAGGTCCTTCTTCTTTCAAACAGTGAGACAAATCACCGCTGGCTATTAGGGCAATTTTTAATTTTAAATTTTTAATTTTAAAATCGTATAATTTTTTTCCTTCCTCAAAATAAAACTCTGGTGATTCCAAACCAATTAGATGTTCTTCAATTTTTCTTTTAAAATCCTTAGTGAGAAAAAACAGAGGAACATTAAATCCCCAGCCAGGGTGAGGAGAGGCAATTATAATCTGGCGAGGCTTCGCCTCGGCCAACTTGTCACCTATCTTTTCTAGGTTTTCAATCGTTTTTTTTACTTGTTTTCTATCCTCTTTAGAGCCGACTGAAGGCAGTATTATTGGCGGGTGAGGGGATATACAGGCAAAAGAAATCATATATTACCCAAATGAATATTTTTCAGTCCAACCTTTTTGCCTATTTCTTGGGCCTTTTTTAAAGTTTCTACTGGTGTTTCGGGAATGTGCTGCAGTTTCCAAGATATGGCTCCGGAAAACCGACTGATATGCCAAGGAGTTTCGGACCCCAAATCATTTTTAATAAATTGGGCAATATTTCTGAAAGTTTCATCTGAATCGTTAAGCGTAGGAATTACCAAGGTAGTGATTTCCGTCCAGATTCCTTTTTTCTTTAATCTTTTCAAGGTGTCCAAAACAGGTTGCAACCTTCCTCCACAGTATTTTATATAAAAGTCTTCGGCAAATCCTTTTAGGTCTACATTAACTGCATCCAGATAAGGAGAAATCAGATCAAAAAGTTCTTTTGACCAGAAGCCGTTTGACACCCAAGCATTTTTTAATCCTTCTTTTTTGGCCAGTTTCATCGTGTCTATCGCAAACTCTGAAAAGATAGCAGGCTCCGTGTAGGTATATGAAATACTTGGTGTCTTTTCTTTCAGAGCCATCTTAACTATTTCAGAAGGAGAAACATCCTGCCCTTCAATCCTGCCGGTTAAAAAAGGCATCTGGGAGATATTCCAGTTCTGGCAGCTGGCGCACTTAAAATTGCAACCAACAGTGGCAATCGACAGAGAATAGGTGCCAGGCAGAAAATGATAAAAAGGCTTCTTTTCAATCGGATCAACGTTTATGGCAGCGAGCTTGCCGTAGTTTAGAGTATAAAGTTTTCCTGCCTGGTTTTCTTTGACCCTGCAGATTCCTCTTTTGCCGGATGCAATAACACATTGATGGGCGCAATTTTGACACTGTACTTTATCTCCTTCCAGTTTTTTATAAAGATAAACTTCTTTAATGTTCATAATTGTATTTTAACATAATTTCTGTTATATTTTAAACATGAAAAGACGAATCTTTATTGCCATAAACCTGCCAGAAAATATAAAAAATAAACTTTCATCCTATCGGGATAAATGGCCAGATTTGCCAGTAAGGTGGACAAAAAAAGAAAATTTACATATTACTCTGGAGTTTTTAGGATATTTAATGGACGAGGAATTAATGGAACTTTCTCAGAAAACAAAAGAATTGGCTTTAAAAAATGAATCTTTCTCTATTCATCTGAGTAAAATCTGCTATGGCCCTCCAGATGGAAGAGCTCCGAAGTCGATGAATGCTCTGCATTCATCTCCGCGTTCGACTTACTCTTCCATAAAGAGTAAGTCTCCGCGAATGGTGTGGGTGACAGGGGAAAAAACAAAAGAATTCAACCTCTTGCCGCACATTACTTTAGGCAGGCTAAAAACCTGGGAATGGCGCCGATTTGAACCCGAAGAAAGACCGGAGGTAAATGAAGAAATAGACTTAACTTTTGAAGTTAATTCCATTGAAATAATGGAAAGTGTGTTAAAACGCACTGGACCGGAATATATAATTTTGGAATCATGTCTTCTGAAAAGCTAAAAATTCACTTTATTGGAATTGGTGGAATTGGAGTATCCGCCCTGGCCAAATATTATTCAAAAAAGGGTCACAAAATCAGTGGGTCTGATATTGCTTTTTGTAAACATTCTCCAAAAAACATACCTCAAAATACTGACTTGGTAATTTATAGTCCGGCAGTAAAATCTGATAATCCAGAAATAAAAGAGGCTAAGAGGAGAAAAATAAAAATACAAAGTTATCCGGAGGCTTTGGGAGAACTAACAAAGAATTACTTTACAATCGCGGTTTCGGGAACCCACGGGAAGAGTACAACGACCGCCATGCTGGGAATTTTATTGCTCAAAGCCGGCCTGGATCCGACAGTTATTATCGGCACAAAAGTAAAGGAATTCGAAGGGTCAAACTGCAGAGTGGGGAAGTCAAAATATCTGGTTATTGAGGCAGACGAGCATTTTGCCTCCTTTTTAAATTATTGGCCCAAAATCATTGTTTTAACTTCTATTGAGGCTGACCATTTAGATTATTACAAAAACTTAAACAATATCCTGAAAACTTTTAAAAAATACGTTGGCCATTTGCCGAAGGACGGACTGCTGATAGCTAACAAAGATGACAAAAATATCCAAAAGATAATTGAGGGAGGTTTCGCCTCTGTCATGTTTTACTCGGGGAAGGGAAGGGGACGGAAGGAAGCGGAGAGGTTAAAAAAGATATTAAGGGTGCCCGGAGAACATAATGTTTACAATGCCCTGGCAGCTTTAACGATAGCCCGTGCCTTAAAAATTCCAGACAAGGTATCTTTTAAGGCTTTGTCCCAATATAAGGGAAGCTGGAGAAGGTTTGAAGAAAAGAGTCTGAAAATTAAAAATTCTAAATTTAAAATTATATCTGACTATGGCCATCATCCCACCGAAATCAAAGCAA
>CAZUVP010000014.1:4141-7927 GCA_964623855.1 uncultured Candidatus Saccharibacteria bacterium
TCTAAATTTAAAATTATATCTGACTATGGCCATCATCCCACCGAAATCAAAGCAACTCTCAAGGCTGCCAGAGAAAAGTATTCCAAAAAGAAAATTTGGTGCGTCTATCAGCCTCATCAGTATCAGAGGACTTTTTATCTGTTTAATGATTTTGTGAAAGCCTTCAGGCAGGCCCCAACAGATAAAATAATAATCACGGATATATACGATGTGGCTGGCAGGGAAGAAAAGAAGATAAGGAAACAGGTGAACTCGGAAAAATTAGCAGGAAGGGCAAAGAAGAAAAATGTAATTTACCTGCCCAAAGGAAAAATTCTGAATTATATAAGGAAGAATGTAAAAGAAATTGACATATTGATAATTATGGGAGCAGGGGATATATACAAAATAATTTCTAATTTCTAAATCATAATTTATAAACAATTTCCTCTTGACAGAAGAATAGTTTAAAGAGAAAATAAAGTTAGAAACCTTTTCAAGGTCGATCAATTAAAAATTTAGTCACTAGACATTTTTAAAATAATATGACTCTCCTTTGGATAATTGTAGGTGTCGTGGTCGTATGTTTAATAATCTGGTTTTTGATGGCTGGCAAAAAGGGAGGTGGCCCCAAAATGCCAAAAAGACCGGAAGGCCCATCAGGACCTACAGGACCTACACCTCCGCCCCCACCGCCACCTGAAACTCCAGGAATGTAATTGGTAAAGAAAATAACTCCGCCCCCTTTGAGGGGCGGAGTTTTGTTTTAAGAGGTGAAAGAGGCCTGGCCTCTGTCATTTTTATTATGGGAATAGGAAGGCTTTTTGTTTGTCCGACGGAAAAAATATAATTTTGTCAAAAATGATTAGAGATCCTTTGAGCTTAGGATAATTAAATTCTTTGATATTAAGCTTACCTAATCTTTTTTTGATGTGTTTGAAAATGTCCTTTTTGATTTTCAATTGCTTGGGGTTGATGATAAAAATGTCCGGAGTGGGGGAGAAAGAAAGTGTCTCTTCCAGAACCCTCATACCTTCTTTGCCTTTGAATACTTTAACCCCTTCTTCTTTTGAATATTTTGACTCCAAGGTCGCAATAATTCTTATAAACTCTCTTTCTCTTTCTTCTATTTCCTTTCTCTGAATTCTTAGAATGCCCAAAATTCTTTCAGGCGACTGAGCTATAAAAGCTCTTTTCCCCTTATCTTTTGCTTCTCTAAACAATCCCTTCTCCTCCAATTTTTTAATTGTTTCGTAGGCAGTTGGCCTAGTGACTTTAGCAGACTTGGCAATATTTTGTACTGGACTTGGCCCCAATTCCAAACCTGCCAGATAAATCCGTACTTCTTTCTCGGTTAATCCTAATTTCCTTAATTCTAAGAGTAGGATATCCATATTTTTATAGTATAAAAGTATTCGCCTTTCGTCAACTGTCGGTATTTACTTTACAAGCTATTTATTAATATTTTCGTTAAAAAACAAAGGAAAGTAGCTTTGTGGATAAATTTTGTCAACAAAACTTGACAAAATACTAAACCTGCTATAAAATATTCTCATCCGAAGAGATTTACCTTCTTAATCGGAAAAAAATAAAGAAAAAGGAGGAAGAAGGTGATACAGTTCTTTAAAGCAATAGTTTCTTTCTTTTGGGAGAATATTCTCTTTCTTCTGCCCGTTTCCACTAATAGGAAAAGGGAAGCGAAGGAAATCATATCTGATTTGGAAAAACTCAAGAAAACTAACCCAGAATACACCTGGGCTGCCGATCTGAATATCGAATTCGTAAAGGCAGCTACCAATATAGTTAGTTATGTTCAATGGTTGGTAAAAAGAGCACCTGTAATCAGAAGGGAGCATCGTGAGGATATTCTCGAACTAGCGGATCTGCCGTTGCCACGCTGGCAAAAAGAAACACACGAGAAACTGACAATACTGGCACGTACGTTACGACCTATTCCCGATTTGCTAAAACCTATAAAGGAAAAGGTTTTTGCAGAAATAGTCAGCCTCAAAGAGAAGAATGACCCAATCAAACTTCTTAACTTGGGATGCGGAGCTATGGAGCTCGAAAGGCAAATCATTGAAGAGCTTCTGAAAATTGGCTTCTCTTCCCGTTATCCCGTAATCTTTATGGGTGTTGACTATTCGGCTGCCGTGCTTGAACTAGTCCAAAACAACCTTGCGTCAGTACCTCGTGGCCTGGTTGATATTCGGAAAGTCTCCCGGCTGGATATGAGAACATTGAATAAGCTGGGAGAGAATACTGAATGTCAGTTCTTGGTAGTTATCCTTCAGTCAGACGTGTTCAGACTGGAGAATCTACCAAAGGGCTGGGTTGATGTGGTTTACCATTCAAGATTCAAACACCACTTCAACAAAGCCAGGCAAAAAAAGAAGCTGGATGAAATCGTTATTCATCTAGCCTCAAGTGTCGCCGTTGAATATGACGATATCTGCAGTAAGCCCATCTTCACTTTTCCGAGCATCCTTACTTGGAAGTGGATTACCACTCTAAACGGAGCCATCCTGAGCTACCTCAGAGACTCTTCCAAAAAAGAGCTTTTGGCTCAGGATGATGAATGGGACATGCAGTTTGACGATAAGTTTGGGTACTACCTAAGAACTTTCCGGCCGAAGAAAAAGGTAACGAAAGCTATTACTGCCTTGCCGCATAAGTCACAAAAAGACCCAAGCTTAGTCAGCACCTAGAAGAAACGGTGATAATCAAGGGGGAGCAGAAACAAAACTTGCTCCCCTTTGTCTTCTTTGAATAAATTGATAAAATAGAAGAATATGACAACAAAGAGAAAATTCAATTTTCCTGCCGATGCGCACGATATCGTGATGATAGCAAGAACCGGAATTGAATTTGTGGTTTTTGTTTTCTTCATATATTTTGCTCCTTCAATAAGCTTGTTCTTTGGGTTCCCTCAATTGGCCGGATTGCAATATGGTGTAAGTGCCGCTTTATTTTTTAGTGTTATTTTTCTGGCTCTTACTGTTATCCAAAGAATTAAAAATGAACCCATCAAGCTTATTACTTACTTTGAATCAGTGATTGACGCTGTATTAATAATCTGGCTTATCTTTATATTTGGCGGAATGAATGGCCCTTTCTTCTTTTTCTTCTTTCTGGCTATAATGGAAGCTGCTTTTACCTTTAACATATGGGTGGTATTGGCTGTAATATTAATGGGAATTTTCAGTACAGTAGGCGAATATATTTTCCAGTTATACGTCACATCTTTTGAATCGCTAAATATCCTCTCTTCCTTTATTCTATTCTTTAGGTTAGTAACTATTTCCTTAATAGGTTATTATAGTCATTCTTTTTTAACAAGCGTCAAAAAAGAACAAAAAACAGCTCGAAAATTGAGATTGGCCTACGAAGAACTTAAAAAATTAGACAGGGCGAAGTCAGAGTTTGTTTCTATTGCCTCTCATCAATTAAGAACGCCTCTGACAGCTATTAAAGGATACATTTCAATGATGCTGGAAAAAATCTACGGCGACCCTCCTCAGAAAATGAAAAAGCCCTTGGAGAATATTTATGCTTCCAATGAAAGATTAATCCGTTTGGTAAATGACCTCTTAAATGTTTCCCGGATTGAGGCGGGCAGAATGAAAGTGGAAAAGGAAAAAGTTGCCATAGAAAATATAGTTTTCAGCGTTATTGAAGAATTAAAAAATACTGTCAAAGAAAAAGGTATTTATTTGAAAACCGAGAAGTCACAAAAAGCTTTGCCCCAAGTCTCAATTGATAGAAATAAAATAAGGCAGGTGATTATGAATCTTATAGATAATGCTA
>CAZUVP010000015.1:0-7395 GCA_964623855.1 uncultured Candidatus Saccharibacteria bacterium
AAGACCATAAAGTTCCCACTGTTCTGGCAGAGAAATACGAAATGCTTGCAGACCAACTGGTCTTCCGGCGCACAGAGCAGTTAGTGGACGACATCATGAAATGGTCGCAATCATTCCTGATTGAACACGGCCTCTCTTACCTCAATGTTAATCCTGCTATCTGGGTTCTCAGCCGGGATTTCTGTTCCGGCCAACTTCAGAATACTTCCAGACAGGACGGCAAATTCTACTTTACCCCAGAAATCCTCAGAGAAAATCCCAACCTCTGGCCAAAAAAGTACAAGGACCCCTGCTCCTACTGCCCTCTCGAACACCTCTGCACCGGCGTAGTGCCTGTCCGACCCCATAGTAAAAACTCTCTCGTGGTAAGAATGGAAAGGGTTCCCTATCCCAAACCCATGCTTTCTGGATTTGGAAAACAGTTTCCCTATCCAGGAAGACGAAAAAGCGTGAAGTAAAAACGCTGAGGCCTGCCTTTGTTAATTACACAAAGGTAGGCCTTTTCGGTTACTGTTATAAAAAAACGACTAAAACGTCGTAATTTTAAGGGAAGAAACAAAAAGAGTCGATCTTTTGTCCCCGCAGTAAATGCGGGGTTTTTCATTGACCTCCAAACGTTCTTTGCCTCAGAGTATATTCTGCAAAGGCATCATCCAAATCCTTTTCTGAAAAGTCAGGCCAGTATTTTTTCAAAAAATATAATTCGGAATAAGCTGCCTGCCAGATTAAAAAATTGGAGATACGCTGTTCCTTACCTGTTCTAATCAATAAATCCAAATCGGAAGTCCAAAGATTCTCAGAAATAATATCTTCTGTAATTTTCTCCGGGGAAATTTTCTTTTTAATTATATTTTTAATGGCTTCTGTAATCTCTGCTCTTCCGCCGTAGCTCAAGGCAAAGTTTACAGTCATGACTCTATTGTTCTTGGTCAAATCTTCCACTTCCTTTATTGACTTCTGGAAATCTTTTGCCAGTTTATTCCTCAAACCGATCACTTTTATCCTTATCCCCTCTTTGTGAAATTTTTCAATATTCTTTCTTTCAAGAGCTTTTTTCAACAGCTTCATCAAACATCCCACTTCTATCTTTGATCGTTTCCAGTTTTCAGTAGAAAAGACAAAAAGAGTCAAAATTTTCACCCCCCTGTCTTTGCACCATTCTATTGCTTTCTCTACTTTTTCCTCTCCCCGCCTGTGCCCCTCCAAAGTAGGCAATCCTTTTGCCTTTGCCCAGCGACGATTGCCGTCCATTATGATTCCTAAGTGATAAGGAATGTTTTTTGTTTCTCTTGGCATAGTTTAAAATAAAAAGTCGCTCTCAATTTTAATATTTTTAGGCAATATCCAGGAAAAATTAAATCCCAAAAAATAAGCGGCCCAGGTAGCCAGCCTGGAGAAAAATATCCTTGGCCCAAAAAATCTTTTTAAGTTGTTCTTATATTTTATAAAATCTGGGAAATTTTTCAAGAGGAGGTTGGCAGCAATTATTCCCCAAATAACTCCCCCACCAGACCAAGGTTTACAAAGACCAGCAGCGTCTCCGCATAAAGCAACAGAGCCATTAAGGGAAACTATTAAATCCTGAGGGACCAAGGCAGCTGTCTCTCTTTCTATTTGAAGATTGTTCTTTTTCAAAAAGTTATAAAAAATATTCTTCACTTCTTTGGAGTTCCCGATGGCTCCGTATTCTGTTTCTTTTCCTCTGGGAATTTTCCAGATAAACCCTTCTTTTATCGGCCAGGTTTCAACAAAGCTGGAATTGTCGGGCTTTTGAATAAATCCCAGGACACCTAACCTGAATTTTGGTTTTGATAGCCCCAGTTTCTTTCTTATTACGGAAACTGCTCCGTCGCAGCCAATCACCCTGTCAAAACCCTGGGGGATTTCTTTTACAAAACTGTTTAAAAATATCTCAGCCCCTGCCTTTTTAGCTATAACGGCTGCAAGATTATCCAGTTCAAAATGGCTCATAACAAGAAACTTTCTCGAAAATTTGATTCTTACAGTTCTCCTGGGAAAATGGATTAAAACCGAGTTTATCTGATTTTGAATTAATTTTCTGCTTCCTGGAATAAAACCCAGAATCCTTTCTGAAAATAAGCCCGAGCAGGCCTCTTTTCCTATTTTTTCTTTTCTCTCAAAAACAGCCACCCGGTGACCTGATTCACACAATTTCCAAGCTAGATAAAGTCCATTTATCCCCGCTCCAACTATAGCTACTTTCATATATCGAGTTTCCGCTCTCAATTTTTATTGGCTCTTTTCCCTGCTGACGAGCTACAATGTAGCCCATAGCAAAAGAAAGTAAAGAAATTAAAACAACCCCAACTACCAAAATAATATCATTTAAATGGAAGTTGACAAAATGTCTAATTCTTGATAATATATTCATATTATGGCTAAAACTAAAGCTGCAGGCTCTACAAAATTAGGAAGAGATTCTCGTCCCAAATACTTGGGAGTAAAACTCTATGAGGGACAGAAAGCCAAAGCCGGCACTATTATTATTCGTCAAAGAGGTACAAAGTTTATTCCAGGAAAAAATGTCGGGCGAGGAAGAGACGATACCCTTTATTCTATAAAAGAGGGCTTGGTTCGCTTTACTACCAAAAGAAAAAGAGGATTTGACAAATCTCAAAGAAAAGTAAAAATCGTCAGTGTCGAACCCTAGGGCGAGTAACAGCGGCTTTAATAAACTCTCTGAACAAAGGATGGGGCCGAAGAGGCCTCGATTTAAATTCCGGATGAAATTGAGTGCCTATAAAGAAAGGATGATTTGGCAGTTCAATAATCTCTACCAAATCTCTTTCCGGATTTATACCGGCCATTATCATTCCTTTAGCCTCCAGGGCCTCTAAAAAAGCGTTATTCACCTCAAAACGATGACGATGACGCTCAGAAATATTTAAGGTCTTGTAGGCCTTGGCAACCTTGGTCCCAGGTTTGATTCTGCATTTGTAAGCTCCCAATCTCATAGTTCCACCGAGCTTCTTTTCTTTTATCAGGGCTTTTTGTTCAGGCAATACATCTATCACAGGATAAGGACATTTTGGATTAAACTCAGTAGAACAAGCTCCCTTTAAGCCGCAAACGTTTCTGGCAAACTCCACTACCGCCAGCTGAAGCCCATAACATAATCCCAGAAAGGGGATTTTTTGTTTGCGGCAATACTCAATAGCTTTTATCTTACCTTCCACTCCCCGACCGCCGAAACCGCCTGGCACTATAACCCCGTCATACTTTTTCAGTTCCTGGAGTTTTCTGGGGTTTTTCTCGTAGTCTCCTGCTGACAACCAATGAATCTCGGGTTTCCTTTTCTGAAACCAGGCAGCATGTTTTATGGCTTCTACCACAGAAATGTAAGAATCCATTAAGGTAAATTTTCCTGTCTCAAAGTATTTTCCCACCATAGCAATCTTTACTGGCTTTTTAAAAGTATCTATTGCTTTGAGTAATCTTTTCCAATCTTTTAAATTATTCTTCCTGGCCCTCAAATTAAACCTCTTTAAAATCTGATTACCCAAGTTCTCTTTTTCATAGTTAACCGGTATCTCATAGATAGTTTTAACGTCGGGGGCAGAAATAACATCTTTTTCTGAAACGTTACAGAAGATAGAGATTTTTCTTTTTCTCGGTTCATCAAGAGGAACAACAGAGCGGGCTAAAATGATGTCTGGCTGGATGCCCGCCGTATTCAAGGTTTTTACAGCTGTCTGAGTGGGTTTGGTCTTCATCTCCCCTATTATTGAAGGAACCGGCAAATAACTCACTAAAATAAAAAGAACATCTTCGGGATGCTCTAACTTTAACATTCTGGCAGCTTCCAAAAAAAGCATATTCTGGTATTCACCAACTGTTCCTCCGATTTCAATTAAAATAAAATCAGCCTTATGTTTTTTGGCTGCTTTTCTTATCCGAGAGATTACTTCATTGGGAATGTCCGGCACCACTTCCACACATCGGCCGCCGTACTCTAAATTCCTTTCCCGGTTGATGACCGCCTGATAAACCCGACCAGTGGTTATATAATTTATTCTGGTAATGTCCTCATCTAAAAATCTTTCGTAGTTGCCAATGTCCTGGTCGCACTCATCTCCGTCATCAGTTACAAAAACTTCCCCGTGCTCTATGGGGTTCATTGTTCCTGCATCAATATTAATATAAGGATCTATCTTTACTGCGGTTACCTTGTAGCCCTTGCTCTTTAAAATCTTTCCAATGGAAGCTACTGCCACTCCTTTACCAATCCCAGACATTACCCCTCCTGCAACAAAAATATAGCGCATCATTATCCTTTTTCTTCTTCTCTATTAACAATAACCTTAATTTCTGCTTCTAAATTGTGTTCAAATTTAATTTTAACAGGGTACTCTCCAATATCTTTGATGGGTTCTGCTAATTCAATCTGATTTTTTTTGATATCAAACCCCGCTTCTTTTAATTTTTCTGAGATTTTTTGAGCGGTAATTGATTCAAAAAGCTGATCCTGCTCTCCCACTTTTACAGTAAAAATAACTTCCTGTTCGTCCATGGCTGAGGCTACCTCCTGACTCTTTTTTAAGTCTTCTTCGGCTTTCTTTTCTACGATTTCTTTTTGCATCTCCAGCCACTTTAAGGCCTCTTCTGTGGCGGGCTTAGCCAAACCCTTGGGAATCAGAAAATTCCGGGCGAAGCCGTCCTTAACTTCCTTGACCTCAAACTTCTTCCCAATTTTTTCAACGTCTTGTAGAAATATTATTCGCATATAACAATATTTTAATTTAATTCTTTAAGAATTTCAATGGCTTTGTCAAGCTGTAAGTCATTTTCTTCTTTTTCCCCTGCTTCAACTTCAACGTCCGGCTCTAATCCTTTATTAGTAATGAGGTCTCCTTTTGGTGTCAGCCATTTGGCAATGGTTATTTTCAAAGAAGAACCCTCGCTCAATTTTGCCAATTCCTGCACTGACCCCTTACCAAAAGATTTCCGGCCTATTAATTGTATTCCCCGGTTGTCTCGCAGAGCACCAGCCAAGATCTCAGACCCGGAAGCCGAACCTTCATCTATTAAAACGACTATAGGATAAGAAAGCAGGGCGGCGTTGCCTTCTGCCTTATAGAGAATCTGCTCTTTTCCTTCTCCAAAGTCCTCAATAGTCACCACTTCTCCCTTTTCCAAGAACCATCCGGCAATGCTTTGTGCAACTTCCAGATAGCCGCCTGGGTTATTTCTCAAATCTAAAACTATTTTCTGGGTATCACTGTTTAAAATATCAACAGAGGCTATCGCAAAATCATACGCTGCCTTTTCTGAAAAGTGGTAAAGGTGCAAATGAGCTATATTATCGTCTTTAAACTCCAATTTCAAGGAAGGAATTTCAATCACTCCCCTGACTATTTTGATATCTTTCGTCTCTTCCCATTCTTCTCGGTAAATAGTTAGGATTACTTCCGACCCTTTTGGCCCGCGGATCTTATTTACTGCCTCTAAAATATTCATGTTCATTGTCGGTTCTCCGTCCACCTGCATAATTCTGTCGCCAGACTTTAATCCTGCTTTCTTGGCCGGCGTTCCCTCTAAGGGAGCTATTACTTGCAACTGATCATTCCTGAAATCAATTTCCATGCCCACTCCCTCAAAGGTTCCTTTTACGTCTTCAATAAACCTTTTAGTGTCGTCCGGTTTCAAAAAGATGGTGTAGGGGTCCTCTAAAGAATTTACCATGCCAGTTACCGCCCCGTAAATCATTTCCTGAGTGTCCAGCTGATTTTTGTCTACGTATTTCTCTTCAAGTTTGTTCCAAGCCTCCCAAAAAAGAGAAAAATCAACGTCTGTTGGTGGACAGACCTCACAGACTTTTTGTTCCTGCCCGAACCAAAAACCAAAAACAAAAACTCCAAGGATAATTACAATCAAAAAAAATAAAACAAAGGATTGTCTTAATTTTCCGGTCATATTAAATCAATATAGCATGAATAAAAAAGGAAGTCACGCACCTGGCTGGTACGTGACTTACAGTTGTTTTTAAAGGTGGTAATATTATCTTGAAATGGCCAGTAGTCGCCGTTCCAACGCTTCCCGCGTTTCACAGAGCTCGCACAACTGGTAATGATTGTCGCAATGATGCTTTTCAGCAACGGCGTTAATGAGTTCGACGAAAAACTCAACGCCTCCTCCGTCAAGCACCATTCTGTCAGGCACTTTTTGCATCTGGCAGCCTGTAGCTTTTTCCATGAATCTCTTTAGATGCTGCACTTCACCTATCCCAAAGATCAGTGATTCTGGCATTTTTTTTACCTCCTTATGAAAAATTAAAGAACTCCACTCCTTTGTGCCCCGTGAGGGAATCGAACCCCCGACCATCTCCTTAAAAGGGAGCTGCTCTGCCTGGCTGAGCTAACGGGGCAGGTTACATTCCTTCTTCTTTCAGTTTTTCTAATAGCTCTTTTTGTTTTTTTGTCAATTTCTTGGGAGTTTTAACTATCAGTTCAACATACATATTCCCCCGACCGTAGCCTGAGAAACGAGGCACTCCCTTGCCAGATATCTTTAACACCTTGCCTGATTCTATCCCTTGGGAAACATTCAATAAAATATTTGTTCCTTCCAAGGTAGACACTTCCACCTCACCTCCCAGAGCTGCCTGAGAAAAAGAAATGGGTACCTGCAGATATAAATCGTCTCCTTTTCTTTTGAAAACCTGATGGGGCTTAACAAATATTCTAACATATAAATCACCCGGTCTTCCGCCTCTTCTGCCTGTCTCTCCCTTTCCCTCAATTTTTATTATCTGATTGGTATCAACGCCAGCCGGGATGAAAATTTTAATATTCTCTTTTCCTTTTATTCTCCCCTCTCCCTTACAAACATTACAGGGGTTTTCCGGACGAAACCCCTCTCCACCGCATTCGGGACAAATTGTGCTTCTGGTAAAGGAACCAAAGGGGGTTCTTTTTATCTGTTGAACCTGGCCTGTCCCGCGGCATGAAAAACACTCTTTTGTTTTTGTGCCAGGCTCTGCTCCCCTGCCCTGGCAACGAGAACAAGAAATCAGTTTTCCCAGAGTAATTTCTCTTTCTCCTCCCTTTAAAACTTCCTCCAAAGAAAGCTCCAGTTCTGCCTCTAGGTTTCTGCCACTCTTTATGTCTTTTTTCCTGCCAAGACCTGAACCAAACATTTCTTCAAACAAATCGCCCAGTTCTCCCATATCAAATTCAAAATCTTCGCCAGGCTTCCCCCAAGCCCAGTTAAACCCGGCCCCTTGCTCAAAACCTGCTCCTCCTTCAAAAGCACTGCCAAATCTGTCATATTGGTCTCTTTTTTCCTTACTGGAGAGAATCTGATAAGCTTCGTTTATCTCCTTGAATTTTTTTTCGTCTCCTCCCTTGTCAGGATGATATTTATGAGCCAGTTTTC
>CAZUVP010000016.1:0-7350 GCA_964623855.1 uncultured Candidatus Saccharibacteria bacterium
GCGAAAAAACTTTATCTAAAAATAGCGTAGAAATAAAAGAAAGGAGTTCTAAAAAAGCAAAATTAGTAAAAATTAAAAACGTAGTGTTCAATGTTAAGTAGATTACTATCATATATTTCAGAGGATATCGCCATTGACCTCGGTACTGCTAACTCCCTGGTTTATGTCAGGGGCAAGGGGATAGTAACCACAGAACCCTCGGTGGTGGCAATAAACAAAAAAACCGGACAGGTTTTAGCTATTGGCGAGGAAGCCAAGAAAATGGTTGGCCGCACTCCCGCTTACATTGTAGCCACTAGGCCTCTGGTTTCCGGTGTGGTTTCTGATTTTGAAGTAACAGAGCAGATGCTCAGGTATTTTATTGAAAAAGCCCATAAGAAAAAATTCTTCATTAACCCCAGACCAAGAGTAATTGTCGGCATTCCTTGCGGGGTGACCGAAGTAGAAAAGAAAGCAGTTTGCGATGCTGCCAAAAGCGCCGGTGCCAGGGAGGTTTTCTTAATAGAAGAACCCATGGCCGCTGCTATAGGTGCCCGTTTGCCTGTTCAAGATGCAGGGGGCAATTTCATAATAGACATCGGCGGAGGAACGACAGAAGTAGCTATAATCTCTTTGGGCGGAATTGTTCTGTCAAAAAGCTTGCGGGTGGCAGGAGATAAGCTTAACGAAGACATAATTCATTTTGCCCAGGAAGAGTACAAACTTTTAATCGGAGAAAGAACAGCTGAAGCCATTAAAATAGGAATAGGGTCGGCCTATCCTTTGAAAGAAAAAAAACAGTTTCCCATGCGGGGAAGAAATATAGTCACCGGCCTCCCAGAAGAAATCCTGGTATCTGATGAAGATATCAGGCGGGCAATGGAAAAATCAGTCAAGCAAATTGTGACTGAAATAAAGACAGCCGTAGAAGAAACACCTCCTGAGTTGCTGGCTGACGTTATGGCTAATGGCATCCAGATGGCTGGCGGTGGTTCTCTTTTGCGGGGCTTGGACACTTTAATCCAGAAAGAGACAAGAATTTCCACGAAGATTATTGAAGACCCAATGACAGCAATGGTAAGGGGGGCGGGAATGGTTTTGGAAAACCTGGATGAATTAAGAGAGGTATTAGTAGAAACAGAATACCTCGAACCCCCCAAATAACAGAGGCTAAGCCTCTTTCACTCAAAATTATGTTATCTAAGGAGGAGGTAAAACATATTGCAAAATTAGCTCGTCTCGGCTTGTCCGAGAAAGAAATCATTAAGTTCCAAAAGGAGCTGTCTTCGATTTTGGATTATGTTGAAAAACTGAAAGAAGTGGATGTTTCTAAAGTTAGAGCTACCTCTCACGCAGTTAAAGTAGAAAATGTCACAAGGAAAGACGAAGATAGAAAATCAGGGATTGAGAAGAAATTGGTGGGGCTGGCACCAAATAAAAAGAATGGCTTTGTAAAAGTGAAATCAATTATCAAGCGAAATGAACCTAACTAAATTAACAATCAGGCAGATTAATGGAGGCCTAAAGAGAAGAGAGTTTTCTGCAGTAGAACTTTGTAAAGCTTATCTGGAGGAAATCAAGCAAAAAAATAAGAAAATTTTTGCCTTTTTGAATATTACCGAAGACCTGGCTTTGGAGGAAGCCAAAAAAGTTGACAGTTTAGTAAAAACAGAAGAAGAACTTCCTTTATTGGCAGGTATTCCTTCGGCGATTAAGGATAATATGCTGTTGGAAGGAGAAAAATGTACGGCCGCTTCCAAGATGTTGAAGGATTACGTGGCTCCTTATGACGCTACGATAATTAAAAAACTTAAAGCAAAAAACGCCGTATTTTTAGGCAAAACGAATCTAGATGAGTTTGCCATGGGGTCTTCTACTGAGAACTCAGCTTTTGGTCCGACTAAAAACCCTCACGATTTGACAAGGGTTCCTGGCGGCACTTCCGGCGGGTCAACGGCAGCCGTGGCAGCCGATATGGCGGTTTACGCTTTAGGCTCTGATACCGGTGGCTCCATAAGACAACCAGCCTCTTTCTGCGGAGTAGTGGGCTTAAAGCCAACTTATGGAGCAGTTTCCCGTTACGGGCTGATTGCTTTTGCTTCTTCTTTGGACCAGATAGGCCCTATTGCCAAAACAGTGGATGACTGCCGGATTGTATTTGATACAATTAAAGGGAGAGATCCCTTAGACTCAACTTCTGTTGAATCTAAAATTCGAAATTCGAAATTCGAAATTCGAAATTCGAAAATTGGGGTGCCGAAAGAATATTTTATCAAAGGATTGGATCCTGAGATTGAAAAAGTAATAAAAACAGCTATCAAAAAATATGAAGAGATGGGAGCGAGGGTTGAAGAGATTAGTTTGCCTCATACAGAATATGCTCTGCCGGCCTACTATTTAATAAATCCCTCAGAAGCTTCAGCTAATTTAGCCAGGTACGATGGAATAAAATATGGCCTTTCAGAAAAATCTGCCAAAGATCTAATGGAAGTATATTTGAAAAGTAAAGGGAAGGGATTTGGGCCGGAAGTGAGAAGAAGGATTATGCTGGGCACCTACGCTCTGTCACAAGGTTTCTACGAGGCCTATTATTTAAGAGCTCAAAAAATCAGGACTCAAGTCAAAAACGATTTTGAAAAAGCTTTTGAAAGAGTAGATGTAATTATGGGTCCTGTCTCTCCGGTTTTGCCCTTTAAGATAGGGGAAAAGATTGACGACCCTCTTTCCATGTATCTGGTGGATGTTTATACTGTCTCTATTAACCTAGTTGGTTTACCTGCTTTTTCCTTGCCAGTAGGCAAAGTAGGAAAACTGCCTGTTGGTTTACAGATAATCGGTAAACCCTTTGAAGAAGAAAAAATATTAAATATCGGAGAATATTTCGAGAAAAATGGAGAACTTGTATAGCGATATTAATTCATTTATAATGGCGCCTCAATTTGAGGGCTGGACGTTGATTTTAAAAATTTCTCTTATAGCTTTTTCTTTAGGATTGGTTGTTTTTGCAATTTTTATTTTAATAAAGAGTTCTTGGTTGAAATATCTCATTCTGTACGATGCCGCCGAGTTCTTAAGTTTTCGTCCTTACGGCGTAAAAAGACTGGAGAAACGATGGGGGAAGATTACCGTGAGACTGAATACCGGCTTGGAGTCAGAATATAAGATAGCCGCAATTGAAGCTGACAGTATGATGGATGACACTCTAAAAAGAATGGGATATGGTGGAGAAAGTCTTGGAGAGAGGCTGGAGAAATTGACTCCTGCTACTCTTCCCAACATTGAAGACATCAAACAGGTTCACCAAATTCGCAATAATATTATTCACGACCCGGATTACAAGTTGTCCTTGGACGACGCCAAAAATCTTCTCGGAGTTTATGAAAAGGCTTTCAGAGACTTGCAAGCTTTCTAATATTCGGTTAGAATAAGTTGACGCGCGGGGTAGTGGAGCAGTACCATACGAGGCCCATAACCTTGAGACGCCGGTGCAATTCCGGCCCCCGCAACAAATAATTTGCCGGTGTAGCTCAGTGGTTAGAGCGGTGTCTTCATAAGGCAATGGCCGCAGGTTCGAGTCCTGCCACCGGCACAGAAGGGCACACGGACCCATGGTGTAGCCCGGTTAACACATCCCCCTGTCACGGGGAAGATCAGGGGTTCAAATCCCCTTGGGTCCGCAGAAAAAGGAGGATATAGTGCCTTTCCAATAAAATAAGAGGAGGTGAAAAATGAGAGACCAGATAAGGCTGATAAGAGATCTGTTGAGATTAGGGATATTAGAACTGGGAGAAGTCCAATTAAAATCCACAAAATCACCTTTTAAGATTAACCTGAGGACAAAAGAGCGGGGAGGATCTTTGATTCCCGACGCCATAAAGGCGATTGCCCAGGAAATGTTCAGCCTGCTCAAAAAGAAAAAGATCAAGTTCGACTTAGTGGTCGGAGTTCCTCAAGCTGGAGAGCCGTTTGCTGAAATAATTTCCCAATTATCCGAAAAACCTGTCCTAAGGCTCAGAAAAGAGGGCAAGGGAAAAAAGCGAAAGATAACAGGCATCAGCGAGGGAAATTTTTCTCCGGGGCAAATTGCGCTTTTGGTTGATGATGTCCTTACTTTCGGAGACAGTAAAAAAGAAGCAATTTCCGTCCTTCGAGAGGCCGAATTAATTGTTTCTGATTTGGTAATTTGCATTGACCGAGAGCAAGGCGGCTGGGAGCAACTGGAAAAAGTAGATTGCAAAGCCCATTTCGTTTTTTCAATATTCTTTGTTCTCATGCGTTCCGTCTCAATAGGCAAAATCAGTCAGCAGACGCACAATGAAATCACTGTATACATAAGGAGTAATAGAACGACCCGTTAAACGCTTAAAATAGTGTTTAATGGGTCGTTTTTGGTTGAAGTTATCCCCAGTTTTTCGCTTGTTTTTAGGCTAAAATTAAGGTAAAATAGGAATACAGATATGGTAAAAATAAACCTTAAATTACTCAAAAACACGAGCGAAGCGAAGTGTAAAGATGAACTTCAGCTCATCGGCAAACAGGCTCAAAATGAGATAAAAAGAGCAGGCGATTTGCAGCAGCTCCATGAAGTTTTTAAAAAGTTTTTGGGCAAGCACGGTGAACTCACTTTGATTTTGCGTTCATTGAAAAAACTGTCCAAAGACAGAAAGGTAAAAGTAGGAAAAGAAGCAAATGAACTGAAAAACTTCCTTAAAGTGCAGTTTGACCAAAGAACTCAGGATATAAAAAAAAGACTGCAAAAAGAAGCTGAAGAGAAAGAGTGGATTGATATTTCAGCTCCCGGGAAACGACCTGTTTTGGGTCATTTGAATCCCTTAACTTTAGTAAAGAGAGAGGTGGAAGCCATTTTTAATTCCATGGGGTTTGAAGTGGCAGAAGGTCCTGATATGGAAAGCGACTGGTACAATTTTGATGCTTTGAATATTCCCAAAGACCATCCTGCTCGGGATGCCTGGGACACTTTTTATCTTAAAAACGGACTCCTTCTTAGAACTCATACGACTCCGGTTGATGTAAGACATATGGAGAAGAATAATCCTCCTATAAGAATAATTACTTTGGGTGATGTTTTTCGTCACGAAGCTACCGACACTTCTCATGAATTTCAGCTCTATCAGGTTGATGGTTTGATGCTGGATAAGTCCATTTCAGCAGCTAACCTGAAAGCTACAGTGGGAGAATTTTTTCGCCAGTTTTTCAAAAAAGAAGTTAGTTTTAGGCTGAGGCCCGATTACTTTCCCTTTACCGAACCCTCTTTTGATATTGCTATCAGCTGTGTTGTTTGTAAAGGGAAAGGGTGCTCAGTTTGTAAGAAAACCGGTTGGCTGGAAGTGGCCGGCGCCGGTATGATTCATCCCAATGTCTTGAAGGCCTCGGGTTTGGTTCCCAAGAGCTGGCAGGGCTGGGCTTTTGGATTTGGCTTGGAAAGGTTGGCCATGACGAAATATAAAATTAATGATATTAGGTTGTTCCGTTCAGGAGACCTTAGGTTTTTAAAACAATTCTAATGGTATTTTCCTATAATTGGCTACAATCTTTTTTCAAGAAAAAACTGCCTGCTCCTCAGAAATTAGCTGATTTATTAACCCTTCATTTTGCTGAAGTGGAAGAGGTTAAAAAAACAAGAAGACCTGCCCGCGCAGGCGGGGATTTTACTTTAGATATTGATGTTAGGCCTAACAGGGCAGGCGATTGTTTTTCTCACCTCGGGATTGCCAGAGAGATAGGAGCAATTTTTAATTTCAAAATCCAAAATCAAAAATCCAAAATAAAAGAGAATAAAAGTTTAAAAACTAGAGATTTTGTTGCTGTGGAAGTAAAAGACAAAACGGCCTGTCCGCGTTATACTACCAAAGTAGCAACTGATGTAAAGATTGGAGCTTCGCCAAAATGGTTGAGAGAAAGATTGGAAGCTTGCGGATTGAATCCAATTAATAATGTAGTGGATATTGCCAATTACGTGATGCTGGAAACAGGACAACCCTTGCATGCTTTTGACGCAGAGAAACTGGAAGGGAATAAGATTGTTGTCAGGTTTGCCAAAAATAGAGAAAGGATTGTCACTTTGGACGAGCAGAAATTTAATCTAGACCCAGACATTCTGGTAATAGCTGATGCAAAAAAGCCGGTAGCTGTTGCCGGCATTAAGGGGGGTAAGCTGCCGGAGATCGATAAAAAAACGAAAGTAGTGGTAATTGAATCAGCTAACTTTAACAGTCACACTATTCGCCGAGCTTCTCAAAAATTAAACCTCAAGACCGATGCTTCCATGCGTTTTGAACATGGAATAGATCCAAACTTGACAGAAGAAGCAATTAACAGAACAGCTTTTCTGATTCAGGAATTGGCCGAAGGAAAGGTGGCTCAGGGTTTGGTAGATGTTTATCCCAAGAAAGTTTTGGCAAAAACAATTAAGTTAGACTTAAACTATCTTGAAAGTCTGTTGGGATTAGAAATCCCTCAGATAAAAATAAAGAGCATTCTAAAAAACCTAGATTTCAAGTTGGTCAAGGCGAGGCCTCGGTCAATTACCTTGAGAGTGCCGACGAAGAGATTGGATGTGCTAATCCCAGAGGATTTGATTGAAGAAATCGGCAGAATATATGGTTACGACAAAATTAAACCCGCTTTTCCCTTATCTGTTTTAATTCCTCCAAAAAGAAACTTTAATATTTTCTGGGAGGACATCACTAAAAACCTTTTGAAGAGTTTGGGCTTTATTGAGGTTTATAATTATGCGTTTTTGGGAGAGAAAGAAGCCAAAATTTTCGGTTTCTCGGAAAAAGAACTGATTAGCTTAAAAAATCCCTTAAGCTCTGAGCAAAAATATTTAAGGGCAAGTTTAATCCCAAACTTATTGAAAAACGTTGAGAAAAATCAGCGTCAGACAGGAGAAATAAGAATTTTTGAATTAGGAAAAATATTTAAACCCGAAAAAGAAGAAAAAAGAGAATTGACAGGATTGGTCTTTCGGGGCGACTTCTATCAACTGAAAGGAATAATTGATTCTCTGCTAAACAGTTTAGGAATCAGCAATGTTTTTTATGATGAATATAAACCAACTCCGGAAGAAAGCAAGATTTCTTTTTGGCATCCTAAAAAATGTGCCGAAATCAAGACCGACGGAAAAGAAATTGGGTTTTTAGGAGAAATATCTCCCAAAATTACAGATAAACTGGAGATCAAAGGAAGAGTTGTTTTATTCGATATTGATTTTGAAAAGCTGTCTCAGTTTGTTTCAGAAGAGCACGAGTTTCGGCCTATTTCCCGGTTTCCGGCTGCTGTCAGGGATATAGCTGTTTTGGTGCCAAGAAATACAAAAGTGGTAGAAGTTTTAAATAAGATTAATGCTGT
>CAZUVP010000017.1:0-7332 GCA_964623855.1 uncultured Candidatus Saccharibacteria bacterium
GGATTTCTTTCTCTAATTCTTTTAATTTTTCTCTTTTTTCAGCCAAGTCAAAGACAGTCCTCAATCTTGAGGAGCCTTACTTTTAATTTCTCTATTTTCTCAGATAATGTTGCCATATTGAGCCGATGGTCGGAATCGAACCGACGACCTACTGTTTACGAAACAGTTGCTCTACCAACTGAGCTACATCGGCAAGCCCTTGAGCGGGCGATAAGTTCTGTGGATTCATCTTCGCTTGCGTTTTTACTTTGTAAAAACTTAGCGGGTGAGCGGAGTCGAACCGCCGTCTGTTCCTTGGGAAGGAACCATAATAGCCATTATACGACACCCGCATTAAAATCCTATTTTCTCCAAGAACCTCTGCCAAATACTTTTTTCTTTCACGGCCTCTCCTTCTTCTTTTTCTTCTGGTGGCAGAACGACTACTGACTCTTCGCCTGGTTTTTTATAGCCCTGTTCTCTAATTTTCTCTTCCCAATAAGTGTCGCTTCCTGTTTGACCGATGCCAGCTTCCAACTGTTTGTTCTTTTCTTCCAAGGCCTGTATCTCCTCTTTTAAATAATCAATCTTTTCAATCAACTCGGCTCTTCTTTGGCTTATTCTTAAATTGGAAACAATAAAGAAAGAAACCGTTCCCAAAAGAAAGACTCCAACCAATACCGATAAAACTATCTTCTGGAAACTATTTCCCTTTTCTGTTTTTTTTGCTACCATAATAAAATGAAGAAAGCGAGGAAAAATTTAATCTTTCGACTAGTCTGGGTTTTTCTTGTCTCTCTGGTGGTTATAGGTATGATGGCTTTTGCAATAGCCCCTCTTTTTTAAATATTAAAGGAAAACCGCTTTAATTTCAAGGAAGATAAGCTTCATTGAGCTTTAAACATCTCCAAAAACACTTGGGAAGGAATTTGCACCTTCCCTTTTGCTTTCAGGTCTTTTTTGCCTTTTTTCTGTTTTTCCAGAAGTTTCCTTTTTCTAGTGTAGTCTCCTCCATAAAGGGGAGCTGTAACATCTCTTCTTCTGGCTTTAATCGTTTCTCTGGCAATGATTTTTCCTCCCACCACTGCCTGTAAGGGCAAGGAAAAAAGCCGGGGCGGCAACAATTCTTTTAGCTTCTCCACTGTTATTCTGCCGATTTTCTGAGCTTCTTTTTCTGGAACAATCTGAGAAAGGGCTTCTTCTTTCCTCCCCAGAATCAAAATATCTAACTTAACTAAGTCAATCTTCTGCCAGTCCAGAACTTTGTAGTTTATGGAAGCAAATCCTTGAGAAACAGTTTTGACTTTGTCATAAAAGTTTTTGCTAATAATTTCTCTTAAAGGAACCTGGTAAATTAATTCTGTTTTTTGCTGGCTCAAATAATTAGTTTTTACATGTTCTGAATCAATATTGTCCAAAAGTTTTAAGACCTGCCCCAAATAATTTAAAGGAGTTAAAACTTCCAACTCGGCCCAAAGCTCAAATGATTCTTTTATTTTTTCTGCGTCTGGCCAATCAACAGGCGTCCTGATGAAAATTTCTTTATTATCTGTGGTCAAAACCCTGTAGAGAACTTGAGGAGTAGAAAGAACTAAACTTAATCCGAATTCTCTTTTAAGACGTTCCGTAATTATCTCTGCATGAAGCAGTCCTAAAAATCCTGCCTGGAAGCCCCGACCCAACGCTTCTTTCAGTTCTGGTTTAAAGGTTAAAGCAGCATCATTCAGTTTCAATTTTTCCAGACCCTCCTTTAATAAGTCAAAATCATTTGAATCCTCTGGAAATATACTTAAAAAAACCATTGGTTTCGGCTCTAGATAGCCGGGCAAGGGCGAAACTTCAGCGCCTGGCAGGGTGATAGTTTCTCCCACTCTAACTTTTTCCGTTTCTTTTATACCTGTAGCGAGATAGCCAATTTCTCCGCAGGTTAATTCCTCCTCAGGAGAAAACTGAGGCTTGAAGACGCCTGCTTCCTTCACCTCTCCTTTGGTTTTACTTTGAAGCAGATATATTTTTTCTCCTTTCTTAATTTTTCCTTCAAAAATCCGAATAAAAGCCACCACCCCTTTATAAGGGTCGTATTTGGAATCAAAAATCAAAGCCCTCAAATAATCCTCTTCTTTCATTTTGGGAGGGGGAATTTTTTCGACGATGACGTCCAAAATTCCTTTTACATTAGTCCCTTCTTTGGCTGAAATCTTAAGAATGTCAGTAGGTGAAACGCCCAACAAATCAGAAATTTCCTTCTCAGTCTCTTTTATCTTGGCTTGTGGAGAATCAATTTTATTAATTATCGGAATAATAACCAAATTTTGTTTTTTAGCCAGCTCTAAATTAGCCATGGTCTGAGCCTGAATGCCTTTAGTGGCATCTACCAGTAAAATAGCTCCTTCAACAGCCGCCAAACTCCTGGAAACTTCGTAGGAAAAATCAACATGTCCTGGAGTATCAATCAGATTCAGAATATAATCGCCGAATTGCATTCGGCATGGCTGCATTTTGATAGTAATACCTTTTTCTCTTTCTAAATCCATCAAGTCAAGATACTGAGGCTGCATCTTCCTTTTCTCTACGGTTCCTGTTAATTCCAGAAATCTGTCGGCTAAAGTGGATTTACCATGGTCAACGTGAGAAATTATTGAGAAATTACGAATCTTTTTCATCGGTCTTGTTGAACTGCTTCAAAAACGAATATCTAATAGTCCTTAATTCTGGAGACCTTAAAAAGAAATGGAAAATGAAATAGACAACTATTCCTATTGTGCTAGCTAACACCGCCTGAAAGAAAATACCCAAAAAGGTATTGGTGTCCAAAAACATATTCCCCAGACGTAAAGCAAAAAAGGTAGCTCCTATCATTAAAATGGAAGCGAAAAAAACGCGCCTGGCTGACTGCCAAATTTCTTTCAGACTGAGGTAGATGATTTTCTTTTTTAAAAAACACAAAAGCAAAGAAAATTGGAAGATGCCAGAAAGCGACAGGGCCAAGGGTAACCCAACTACACTAATTTTTCCGATTCCCTCCAGTTTTAAAATATTAATCATAAACTCCTGAAAAGCATTGGAATAATTCAACAAAGAAACAAACAACAAAGACAAAACTACATTTAACAACATCGAAATTAGACCGATAATTACAGGGGTTTTGGTATCCTGGAAAGAATAGAAAACTCGAGCCAGGAAAGGAACAAAGGCGAAGGCGAAAATACCCAAACAAAAAAGCCCCAAACAGGCAGCAGTCAGTCGGGTTTCTGACCAGCCAAACTCTCCTGTCCCTAAGATAGTCCTGACTATCTGAGCCCTTAAAATAAAAGTTAAAAGAGAAATTGGGATTATCAAAAAAAGAATTTGCCGGAAAGTAGAAGAAAAGGTTTCTGAAAACTCTTCTTTTAAGCCGGCTGCCCAGGTCCGACAAAGACCAGGAAAAGCGGCTATGGCAAAGGAGGTCCCGATAATACCAATTGGAAAATACTGAAGATTGTTGGAAAAGTTAAAAATAGCAATGGAACCTACTGTCAAAGTGGAAGCAATAGCGGTAATTACAATCAAATTAAGATGATACGCGGCAGCTCCCACAGTCCTGGGAATCATTAATCTAAAAACTTTACCTATCCCTGGCGACCTAAAATTAAAAATCGGCTGATATTTGTAGCCCGAAGCCAGGGCAGCCGGTATTTGAAAAAGCCAGTGGGCAGCAGCTCCCAGAATAACACCATAAGCTAATCCAGGAAGTCCAAAGATAGGGACTAAAAATAAAATTCCAAAGATAATGCCTAGATTATATAGAATAGGAGCAAGAGAATAAGCTAAAAAACGATTAAAATAATGAAGGATTCCCGAAAATAAACTGGACAGACCAAAAAGAATGGGTGAGAGAAACATTATTCGAGTTAGGTCGATAGCCAGGTCTTTTTTCTCCGGAGAGAAACCGGGAGCCACAAGATCAACCAGAAAAGGAGTCAAAAGAGCCAAAACCGAGCAAAGCAGAATGAGTAAAAATAAAAAAGTATTTAAAAGATTATTGGCAAACCACCAGGCATCATTTTCATTTTTTTTATAATATTCGGAAAAAACCGGCAAAAAAACAGCAGCTATTCCTCCCATAATCAGGATGCCATAGACAAAATCAGGGATTCGGAAAGCAGCAAAATAAATATCCAGTTCCTCTCCTGCCCCAAATTGTCCTGCCAGAAGCCTATCTCTTATTAGCCCTAAAAGCCGGCTGAATAAAGCCGACAAACCAAGGATTGCTGCAGCAAAAGTTACGGTTTTTGTTTGAGAATTAAAAAAACGGCTGAGCATTTTAATTTTCTACATTCTACCTTCAAATTGCCTAAAATTCAAATCAAAAACCCAAGTAAGCGATAAGCCGAATTCTGTCTAGGGCAACCATCTATCTAAGCGAGCTACTTTTCACAAAAGCTCCACACGCATAAGGCAGAACTTCTGGTTTGCTCTTGCACTCAGTAAGGATTTAGCCGTTTCATCCCCCACATTACTGCAGGAGTTTATCCTGCCAAAGGCAGGATACTTCAGTCCTTTCGGACCTCAGCGTCACTGTTCGCACCTCTATCCTTTCGGACGACGGCTGTTAGCCGCTACTTTTTTAGATTCCCTCTATAAATGGGAAAATGAGTGTTCGGACTTTCCTCAGGCGCTTGAATTTCAAAGAAATTCGGGCGACTGCGATTGCCTCGTTTACTTGGGCAATTATATTATAACAAAGGAACGGGCTTTGTCAACGCTTCATTAACAAGTCTATCAGCTTCTTCGTTTTTTTCTCGAGGAATAAGAGAAAATTTTATTTTCTTGAAATCTATTTTTAGATTCCAGGTTTCCAAAAAAAGAGACTGAATTTTTCCATCTATAATTTTGTATTCCCCATTCAATTGCTTGATTAATAATTCTGAGTCCGATTTTACTTCCACTTCTGATCGAGCTACTATCTTTTTGCCAAAAAGGGCTTTAAATTTCTTCAAGGCAAAAATTGCAGCTTTGTATTCAGCTTCATTGTTAGTTATATTCTCTCCCAAATACTCAGAATATTTCTTAAAGGGCTGACCTTTTTCATTACAAAAGACTACCCCTATAGCCCCAGGCCCTGGATTTCCCCGAGAGCCACCGTCCGTAAAAATAATTATTTTCCGCATATATTTTTTACTAAACATTCTTTAAACTTCTCCAAGTTCTCATTTCTAATTCTAAATCCCGAAGCTTGTGGATGTCCACCAAAAGTCAAAAGGTACTCTGAGCATTTTTTCATTAAAGCTACGCTGTTTATGTCAGCTGGCGTCCTGACTGTCCCCTGTGATTCTTCTTCCATTTTTTTATAAATAAAAGTTGGCTTCTGGTATTCTTTGCAAATAATTGAGGCCACAGAACTCATTAAGATCATTTCAAAAGAACTATTTCCCTCAAATATAACAGGTTCTGGTTTGTTCAATATTTTACTTTCTACTTCCTGCATCATTACTTCAATCTTTTCTTTTCTCAACTTGTTTTTTTCTAGAAGCTTTTTAACAATTTCTTTGACTTTTTCTGAAGTTGGTGAGGTTAACAATCTGAAGCTAGCTGGCAATCTGTTTTCGATGTCCCGAATATTTAAAATAGAAATGATTTTGGAAACTTTCTGATTCAAGCTGGGAAGATTTCTAATAATTTCCTCTTCTAAAAAAACGCTGATTCCTGGCCGAAAGGTTTTTTCCAGAGAAGATAAACCTTCTTCAATAAATATTTCATTATCTGCTTCCTTGGGCATCATATCGGCCAAAGTGGCCAGAGCAACTAACTCCAAAAAGTTTCTTCTCAAGCTTTCTGTCATTTTTTTCTTCAAAAGAACTTCTATTAGTCTAAAAACAAGACCAGCAGCCGCCAGTTTTTTAAATGGATATTTGTCTCCTTTCTGTTTTGGGTCAACTACAATATTGGCTTCCGGCAACTCATCTAAAACTTCATGGTGGTCAACAATTATTACTTCAAACCCTAACTTTCGAGCCAGTTTTGCCTCTTTGAAATTTCCTATCCCACAATCAACCGTCACCAATAAAGCCGGAGCTTTGTCTTTTAAAAAATCCAGTCCCGTTTCGGTAATACCGTAACCTTCTGTTTCCCTGTCAGGAAAATAAACAGCTGAAACCTTACCTCCTAGATTTTTAATAGCTTCTTCTAAGATAATTACCGAACTTGCGCCATCCAGGTCTGCGTCTCCGTAAAGAATAATCCTTTCTTTATTTTTTACGGCCTTTGCAATTCTCTGGGCTGCTTTTTTTAAATTCTTTATCTCTGCCATGCTTTATTTTAGAACATCTAGACCGATCAGTCTGCCATCAGCCAAAAAATCAATCATTGCTCCACCACCAGTAGAAACATAGCTGAATTTTTCAGTTAAACCAAGCTGGTTGATAAACTTAACTGTTTCTCCTCCCCCAACAACTGAAAAGACACCACTTTCAATGATCGCTTTGGCAATTTCTTTAGATCCTTTGGAGAATTTTTCTTCTTCAATCTTCCCCAATGGACCATTCCAAAAGATAGTTTTAGCTAAAGCTATTTTATCCTTGAAGAGCTTGATAGTTTCGGGTCCGATGTCCTTCCCTTCAATTTTATCGATCGGTCCCACAATTTTTTGAGGATGTTCTAATTTAATATTCTTTTGTTTTATTCCTTCTTCCACTAGGCCTCCGACCAAAACCCAGTCTCCGTTTTCTGAGAATTTATTAATTAGATTTAATTTTGTTTTTTCTATTTTTTTACCGCCGATAACTGCCACCAATGGTCTTTGAGGATTCTTTATTGTTTGAGTTAGAATTTTGATTTCTTTTTCCAAAGAAAGTCCGATTCCGTGTGGAAGATATTTTGGTACACTAACAATTGATGCTTGATTTCTGTGGCAAACAGCAAAGGCGTTATTAATATAAATATCTCCCATCTCTGCAATCTTTCTGGCAAATCCAATATCGTTCTTCAATTCTTCTTCATAAAACCTCAGGTTCTCAAGCAGAAGTATTTCCCCTGGCTTCATTTCTTCAATCCACTTCTTAATTTCAGGACCAATGCAGTCAGATGCTTTGGTGATGGATACATCCAGATATTCCATTAATTTATCCTGAACCGGAGTCAATCTTAGCCCCTCGACCACTTTTCCATCCGGCCTTCCCAAATGGCTTATTAAAATAACTTTTGCTCCTTTTTTAATTAAATATTGAATAGTAGGAAGGGTTTGTTTTATTCTGAAGTCGTCTAAAATAGCCCCTTGTTTTCCAAGGGGGACATTAAAATCACATCTAACCAGGACTCTTTTGCCTTTGACATTAAAATCCTTAAGGGTTTTCATCGCCTTCCTTTTTGTTTTCG
>CAZUVP010000018.1:0-7225 GCA_964623855.1 uncultured Candidatus Saccharibacteria bacterium
TCCTATGGTTTGGTCGGAAATGAAGAGAAAATGGTATGTGATAGATGAATCTGGCAACTGGCTGGAGTTTGCTGATGAAGAAGACAGGATTGAGTGGCGAATTAAAAAATAATCATGGAGGATAAAAAAATGAAACCCAAAATTATCTTTATGGGGACGCCAGAATTTGGCGCTATTATTTTAGAGGGGCTGATAAAATCTGGTCACAAGCCCTTTTTGGTTTTTACTGAGCCTGATAAGCCGGTCGGCAGAAAACAAATCATTACTCCTTCCAAGGTTAAGTCTTTGGCAGAAAAATATAATATTCCTGTCGTCCAACCAGAAAAAATTTCTCAATTCGCTGCCGAAATTGAAAAACTGAAGCCCAGTTTAATTATTATTGCTTCTTTCGGCCAGATAATCCCCAAAAAGATATTGGAAATTCCTCAATATGGCTGCTTAAATGTTCACCCTTCCCTCTTGCCTAAATACAGGGGTCCCTCCCCTATTCAGTTCACCATTATCAACGGTGATAAAAAAACAGGAGTGACTATAATAAGAATTTCAGAGAAAATTGATGCCGGCCCAATTTTATCTCAAAAAGAAATAGAAATTGATCCAAAAGAAACTTATGAATCTCTTCATGATAAACTGGCCGAGGCTGGAGCTAAATTACTTCTTGAAGTCTTGCTTAAACTACCCAAAGGACAAGCGCCTTTCCGGCTCCAGGATGATTCCAAAGCCAGCTACACAAAAATTTTAAAGAGAAACGACGGTGAAATTGATTGGAAAAAATCTCCCAAAGAGATTGAACGTCAAATAAGAGCTTTTAATCCTTGGCCGGGGACTTATACTTTTTGTAATGGTAAAAGATTAAAAATATTGGAAGCCGAAGCTTCATACGGCAAACTAGAAATAAAAGAGGTTCAATTAGAAGGCAAAAAGCCGATGAGCTATAAAGAATTTCTAAGGGGCTATCCGGATTTTAAATTAGCATGTTGAGCCACACTGATTTAAAAAAAAGCGTAAGATTTATTTTGAACGAGGAACCTTACGAAGTAATTAGTTCCTCTTTTGTTTTTAAAGGAAGAGGCAGTTCAATTGTCCAGACAAAAATAAAAAACCTGATAACAGGCAATACTCTTTCTAAAACCTTTCATCCCGGAGACCAGTTTGAAGAAGCAGAGATTGAAAAGATAAAGGTAAAGTTTTTGTACTCTCACCGGGACAAGTTTTTCTTTTGCGGAGAAGAAGATTCCTCCGCCAGGTTTGATTTGCCAAAAGAAGTTATTGGAGAAAGCTATATATTTTTAAAACCGAATGAAATTGTTGAAGGAATTAAGTTTCAAGACAAAACTATTAATATTAACCTGCCAATAAAAGTCCAGCTAAAAGTGAAGGAAGCTCCACCGGGAGTTAGGGGTGATAGAGCTCAAGGGGGCAATAAAGCAGTGGTTTTAGAGACAGGAGCCGAGCTAAATGTTCCCTTATTTATTAAGACCGGAGATATAATTGAAGTAAATACTGAAAAAGGTGAATATGTAAGACGTGTCGAGGTTTAGCCTTGACGAATGACAGAAGGGCGGCACTACATTTGATATTTATAGATATCATTGTAGTAGCCGCCCTTTATTTTGGCACCTCCTTTTCGCGTATAGCAAGAAGCTTCTCAGCTTTCTTAATCACAGCTTCTGCCTCTGCATATTTCTTCTTGGGTATATGGCCCTCGAGACAAGGAAGAACTTGTTTGAGTTTCTCAACTAACGCCCGAGAAACCTTTACTGGACTTCGGATTGAGAATGGAGAGTCTTCTTTCCCCAGCTTTCCCCTATTGAATAAATCTTGAAGCCGCTCCACATAATGAATCCAAGTCCAAACTGCCATGATGGTATGTCGCTCAACTACCAGCCGGAAATGAGGTTTCTCCATTTCTCTGCGTTGTTCTTCAGAAAAGATATCGAACAACGAAGTCTGGCCAGAAGCAAGATTCCAGATAAAACTGGAAACAATATTCCGGAATTCTTCCGTTTTGTAGTTCTGAGTAACCGCTTCTTTGAACCACCAATCTAGCTCTGTCTCACTTAGTCCATTATCTTGAAGCCGAGCCAGTTCAAGAGCAATTCCGAAAGTAATGATTCTCTGCTCAACCATTTCCTGGATAGAGTAAGGCAATTCGCAAAAACGGATGGCTCGTCTGATATAATCGGGACGGCGCCCAACCAGATGAGCAAAACCAGTTGGAGACATTCGTTCGTTTTGCTGTTCGGCTGCTTCTCGGATAACCTTGTAGAAATTAGCGTAGGCTCGAGCTTCTTCGTGCGAAGGAACGGGCATATGAGTATTTTCAGAAAGCTGCAAGAAGAAGGCTTGGAGAGGATTAATGCCCACGCACAGTTTTACTTCTATTGGTTCAACTTCTTCAACAGGCGGACCTCCGAAATGACGTTTGTAACAGGTTCCAGGTGGCTCTTGCCCATATCTTCTCCGACAATCCTCGCATCCTACTTCCCAAAGTTCTTGGCAGATAGGACAGGCGTCAAATTCTTTTTTCCTCCTGTGTAACCAAGCTCTCACTCTGCGTTCACCGGCAATAAGCGTCTCGTATACTTCTTTGCCATTTTGGACATAGGGCCTAGCGTCATCTATCGTAAAAGGACTCTCAACCCATATCAGTTTGAGAAACCATAGATATCCTTCGCAATCCTCTTTACTGAAGGGTGCGATGGTAATCGGGTGGAGTTGACCGTGGACTGCCATATCAAGGCCTAATTCATGAATTCCTTCAAAGGTTTTTCTTGGTTGAAGAAAAACATTGATGGCCTCCACAGGCAGAAAGCCGGACTCAAAGTAATAACCTCTCTTGCCGCTCAGAAAGAGAGTCGCAAGGGCCTCAAAGATGTTGGGGTTTGATACATTATTGAAATTGAAAGCCACTTATCTACCTCCTTTCTCTAGAATTTTGTTGCTATTCGACGTTCCTTTCTGAGTGGTGGAAATTCGCCTGTAGGGACAATGGGGTTGGGATTGAATTTCCCGCAGATGCCCATTTCTGGCGGTCGCTCCAGGGTGATTTTGCACTTCTCGCACTTTAGTTTCTTTATGCTCGAGTCATAGACGATTTTTCTTCCACAGCCTCCTGTGATCGCCGAGAAATTTCCCATGAGGTATTCGTTATGCCGCAGTTCGCACCGGTTCTCAAAAAAGCAAAACTGACAGTAAAGAAAATGGTTCATAGCTTCCTTTCTCCTTTCTTATATAAAATTGGGAAGGTACATATAAAAAAGAGGTTTCCCCTCCCTTAAATATTCTTATCTCTTTTCAGAAAAAAAAGCAAGTAGAGCAATATTCTATTATTGTTTTTTTGTAGATTTTAAAAACTTTGGGGACAGTGGTAATATCTATCCATTCGTCAAGCGCATGAGCATTACCGAAAGCACAGCCAAACCCATTAACTATGGGGATGCCTAATTTACTTATAACATTCCCCACGCTTCCTGCTCCGCTGCTGACCAAAGGAATTTTTTTCCTTAATTCTTTTTGGGCGTTTTTTTGGAGTAACTTAATAAATTTATTTTGAGGATTGGTTAAAAAAGCATCTTCTGATTGTAAAATTTCTATTTTATAATTGAGTTTGGAATTTTTCTTTTTTAGTCTTCTTAATTCTTTTTTAATTTTTTCCAGGATTTCTTTTCTACTTTGTGAAGGCAAAAACCTGATATCTATTTTAGTTTCGCATTCGTCGGGAACAATATTTATAGCGAGGCCGCCTTTTATAATTGATGCATTGAAATTCGATCCGTATTTAAAATAAGAGCTTTTTTTACTGCCTAATTTTAATTTTTTCAAAGCAGTAATAATATCTACCATTTGATGGACAGCATTGTTGCCCGTTTTGAACCTGGCTCCGGTATGGGCAGTCTTCCCTTTGGTAGTGATTTTTAACCTTAGCCATCCCCTACCCCCGATAGCAATTTCTTTTATCTCCGGATATCCTAAAGCGCAAATATCGGCTTTTGGCTTTTGTTTTAAGATATTCTTCATTCCTGTCATTTTTCCGCTCTGTTCATCAGCGTCAAACCCGAGAATAATATTACCTTTGAATTGAGGGTCTTCATAAAGGTTTTTGGCTAAATAGCAGAAAATAGCGATTCCGGCCTTGGAGTCGGCTGTTCCCCGGCCATACATTTTTTTGTCCTTTATTGTGGCTTTTAAGGGCGGGTATTTCCATTTAGCTCTATCTCCTGCTACCACTGTATCCAAACAGGCCTCCAGCCAAATCGTATTCCCTTTCGGGTTTTTATTTATTCTGCAAAAAACAGAAGGATGTTTTCTGTCTCCTACTATTCTGGGCGAAAAACCAAAAGAAGACAGCTTTTTTGATACTAAATTAGCTATCTTCTTTTCGGAATCAATGCCATTTTGCGAAGGCGTTTCCACCAGCTGTTTTAGGAATTGAATTGTCTTTTTATTTGGAGGCGAAGGCGAACGCATAGAAATAATTTTTCCAACTCTCATCAGACGACGAGTATTGGTTTCCGCCGACGAAATAATCCGCCAGGACTTCACGGACTCTGGCAATTTCCCTCAGACGCTTGCGATTCTTTTCATCTGCCATGGTTAAATCAATTAATTCCAAGGCTCTTTCAAAAGCCATTCTGCTGTATTTTTCGTCTTTTTCCTTCCATTTTATTGCTCTTTCTACTTCGCTTCCGATGTTGGCCATTTGTTCAAGAAAAGAAAACTTTTTCCATTTACCCTGACTAAGTTCTTTATGTTGGAAAGCCATTTTATCTTTCTATTAATTTATTTACAATTTCTAAAATTGTCTTCTTGATTTCTGGATTGTCTACATCTCGGCTACGGTTTTGCTGAGAGGGCCTGTTCATCGGCATGAAGTTCTCCATCGACCGCCATTATTCTTTTTTCTGTATCAACTACAGCCTTAACTAAATTGCCGAACATTCTCTCGGCCATCTTTTCTAATTCTTTTATCGCAATTTTTTCTTTTATTATTTCCATATTAGCGGCGGTTTGGCGTCCATAGTTTTTTAATCCCTAATAGGTAATGGCTCTTTATACAGGCGATTAGCCTCATTATAAAAGTCAGGGTCAATCGTCCTTTCAAAACATGTCCTCTCAGCGTTATATTCCCAATTCTGTCGGGACGATTCATAACTTGATGTCTTGAACGTCGCACACAGCTCAAAGGAAAGGTCTCCTATAACATAATACTCGTATGGCAAATCGGTTGCCGGGTCGCTTGGGGGAACAAATCCAGAAATGCTGTCTTGTAAATCATCAAGTTTGGCAGGAAGCACTTCTTTTTGCATCCAATAGTTAATAATCTGGCTCTGTAAAATTTGAAGGTCTCCTACCCTCTCTTCATCAAATCTTCTATCTCTTTGCTCGGCTGGCGTGCCTATAATGAAAAAACCCCCAATAATACTGGCCAGGACCACAAAAGAAAGAGCCCAGGCGAGTATCTTTGGAGTTTTAGACTTCATTTCTTTTCGTCTTAAATCCCAAACGTAATAGCCAAAAACAGCGCCAGCCACCAGGAGTACGACAAAAACTTTCAAAAAGAACTGAACGGTCAGCTCCCCGCTCAGGAAGCTAAAAACGAACATTATCAAATCTACAATAATAGTGACTGCCGAGATAAAAAGAGTGAAATAAGTCAGCCATTTCCTCAGCTTCAGCTCCCTTCTTTCTGGTTTACTGGCTAGGTCTTTTCCTAATAGCCAGGAGGTAAGAATATATACCGGAATTGCTATAACAAGGATTGAAGTTGACAAGCGGACCGAATTGGCCATGCTTGTAAAATAAAAGTCGAGAGGGTCGGGAAAAAGAGCGCTGATATACTGGATATAAAGCGTAATAAAACTAATAACGCTGAGGTAGAATGTGAAAATATTCAAAAGATGCAAAAAGACATCTTTCGGCGTGCTTTTTATGTTAGTATTGCTGCTCATGATTTTATTATATCATACAAGACTAAAGAAATATACAATAACTAGGGTTTTAAGAGTGTCTCATTTTAAATACTTCTCAATATTTTCTAGATGTTCTTCGTAAGTCTTGGCGAGATGAATTACTCCTTCGCTGTCATGTAAATAATAAAGGTAATCGCTGGGCTGGTCGTGAATTACCGCTTCCATTGCCGCCAGTCCTGGATTACAGATTGGTGCTGGCGGTTTGCCCTCGTATAAGTAGGTATTGAATGGTGACATCATTATACGTTCTTCGAATTTTATTGGTCTCCACCAATTGCCTGGCTCTCCAACGATGTATTGGATGGTGGCATCAATTTGTAATTTCATCGGCGGGTCGTGAAGTAATCTGTTCCAGATAATTCCTGCTATTAATGGCATTTCTTCTTCATTGGCCGCTTCTCTTTGGATTAGAGAAGCGAGGGTGATCGCCGTATCGTGTTTAATGTTTGCATCTGCGAATTCTTGAAGCACTTTTCCGCACCTCTCATTGAACTGGCTTTTCATTCTTTCTACCACTACTTTGCCAGCCTCTCCGCTCTGCGAAAAATTAAGCAAGTAAGTGTCGGGGAATAAATATCCTTCTTCAGCGTAACTTAAAAATTCTTCTTTCGTATCTTCTGACCAGTGAAGTTCTTTTTTTAATATCTCTGTTATTTCTTCTTTCCTTAGTCCCTCTGGTATCACTATCCAATTCTGGTATCGAAAATTAGCCACTGCCAATGCCAAAGACCAAGCATTCCAAGTCTTTGAAATTTTGTATCCGCCTGGTTTTATTTCCCCTTCCAAGTCCCTTATTTTTAGCACGAGCTTAAATGCCCATTCATTTTTTATATAGCCCTGCTCTTTTAACTTGGGAATAAGTTCTTCTTCGGTTGTGTTAAGATTAATCACAATTCTTTCCAGCTCGAATTCTTTTTCTGGCGCTGAAAATAAACATTGGTATACTCCAATAGGAATCCCTATCACCAGAACTATCCCGCTTACGATTGCAATTTTTTTATTTCTGGTCATAATTAAACCTTTTTTATAAATCGGTATATTGGCTTCGTTCAACCGAATCCATTAGGTATTTGTCTCCGCTTTTAATCACGGTTAAGATTTCGTCAAAAAATCCCACCTCGCCCTGACCTGTGTATTCTTCATAGATTCTTACTCTGATTTTGACTTGAACGTCATTTAATTCTTCTCTTTCAAAAATCTCAAAATCAGCAAAATGAGGATTGGAAAGCCCGACCAAAGACAATTCGCTTAGA
>CAZUVP010000019.1:0-7004 GCA_964623855.1 uncultured Candidatus Saccharibacteria bacterium
CTTAGATAAACTTTTGTTTTAATTTCTGGATTTTTATCATCCAAAGTTTCAATCGACCACTCCTTTTTCAGATCTATCCAAAAATCAACCTTGCCTTCTTCTTGTGGGGGCAAGAACTGAAGGTCGCCGACTCTCCGCCAATCCCAGATTATTGAGTTATCTCCGGTTTCAAAATCACCTTCGGGAGCTTTAATTGTCTGGCAATCAAAGGCAGAACCGGTCAAAGTAACAAGCAAAGATAAATCATTCAAAGTTTCTTCGCCAATATTTTTGAAAAAGATTTCGTAATGAAGCGAGTCTCCGGGATTGGCAATAAATTCCGGACTGCCGTTAATTTGCTGAGTAATATATAAAGCCGGGTTGATAATAGTTACTCCTCTGGCAACTTCCTTTAATAAAACGAACTCGCTATCCTGCCAGCTGCCAATTTTTGCCTGGAAAACTTTTTCTTCTCCCACTTCTCCAAAAACCCTTCCCAGAATTTCAACTCTGCCTCCCTCTGCTTTATTTAAAAGACCAACATCCCATTCGGTTTTTTCCAGAGCTACTGGTGAAGATTCAATAAACTCAAAATCGGAAGGGTAGTCAACGGTTATTCTCAAATCGGGAAGGGGGAAATCGGTATTTGAAAAATAATTTAACCTGAATCTTAATTCTTTACTTGATTCAATTTTAGAAGGCAAATCAAACTCAAGAGTAAGGGGAACCTTCTCAATTACGGTGGTAAAAGAAGTTTCTGAAGTATAGCTGGCTTTTAAGTTTTTCGGACGATAACTCAGAGAAACCTTTGCTTCCTTGGCTTCTCCTTCTTTTCCCATTAACCTTCCCTTGAAAAAGAAAGTCTGTTCCTGACCAGGATAAATAGCTTCTCCCAGATCTTCGGCGGTTTTGGTGACTCTCAAAGAATCTCCTTCAGATGGCAAAGAATATTCTGGATACTCAAAAATTAATTCCGGCTCCTCCAAACGAGTGTCACCGTTGTTCTTAAACTTAACAATATATTCAATCTCTTCCAGCAAGTCGGCCTCCTCCGGTCCCAAAATTTCCAGTTTCAAGATTTCTTTTGAATAGATATTCTTCTGATAATAATAAAAACCTAAAGACCCTACTATTATCGCTAGGAAAATTATAAAAAGAGTAGTTTTTTTCATAGATTGAATTCTTCTATTACTTTAACAAATTATTTGAATTCTCTCAAAACTTCGGACAAGTAATATTTGGAGATCTGATTGAGGATTTTTAAACTGTCTTGTTCCAGCTTTAACTTTTTTAAGGTAGCTAAATCTTTTTCCAATAGAATTCTTAATATTTTTACGGCAGGAATTGTAATCTCTCTAATTTTTTTAAACTTAGCCGAACACTGCCCGCAAATTAAACCTCCTTCGGTAGGATTAAAATAAATCTTCCCAGGGCTAATTTTCTTCTGACAGGCAACGCAGTTATACAAATCAAGTTGATATCCCATAACAGAAAGAAAGTTCCAGAGAAAATAGTAATAGATAATTTTCAATTTCCCTGCCTGCGCAGGCAGGCAATTTTCAATTTTCCAATTGTTCAATACTTTGAGAGATTCGCTAAGCAACTGCCAAATTTGCTGATCCGGCTCCTCGCCCTTGACCAAAGTGTCTAAAACTTCGGTAATCTGATGAGCAACTTTTAATTTATCTAAATCTTCCCTTATGCCGGCGAAACTTTCAATCAAAATCGTATCTGTCAGGGTTTTGTAAATTTTTCCTTGGATGAACTCAATTTCCGACAAATAAAAAAGTTCCAGTCCGGCTCTCAATTTTGATTTAATTTTTCTTTCTGCTTTAGCCAATAATTCTAACTTTCCGAAATCTTCGGTAAAAATCGTGAAAATCCGGTCACTTTCTCCCCTGTCAGTTTTATTGATAATAAAACCTCTGGTTCTATAATGAATAAACATCAAACTTACTCTCCAAGGATCCCCTTGAGTAATCTTTCAGCTTTTTCTTTTTCGTCTTCAGAAAAATCTTTAAACTTTCCCCATTTCCCTAATTCTAATTCTCTCCTGGCCGCCATTATTTCTCCTTTATCAATATATCCATCATAAGAACCAAACAGCTTTCCTGCCAAATCTGACCTCTCTCCTTCTCCTAAATTAGTTCTCGAATAGAGGTTTGGATCTTTCAATCGATGCAGAAAATCTCCTTTCTCTAACTCTGATTTTCCTTCGAATATTGATGTATCTTTTTCTTCTTCAGCCATTAAATCTTCTTAATTGCCAACCATAATTTCTGCTGGTTGACTTTTATTTCTCTTTCGACTTTAAAAACTTGTTTAGGTCTGTCCCCAGCAAAAAGATCTTTTATTCTGGCCTCTTTAAGAATTTCTTTTTTACGCCTGGTAATCATTTTATCAAGTTCGGGAGCTCCAGAATGTCTTACCAGAATTTTATCTCCCGGCTTTAAGCCAGCTCTTTTTCTCATTTCCTGAATATTACGGATAATTTCTCTGATTAATCCTTCTTCTTTTAATTCCGAAGTGATTTTAGTATCTAACTTCAAAGTTTTACCGAAAGTAATCTTTTTAATATTTATTTCTTCTTTCATCAAATCAAGTAATTCTTTTGGAGTTTGAATTTTAGACTTCGGTATTTCTAGCGAAGCAAGCGGTTGTCTCGCTTTTATCCCCGCCTTTGCTCTCTTCGCTAAAGCAAGGGAAACCACTTCTCTGACTTTTTTCATTCTCTCTTCTAAGTTTTTATCAATCGCTTTTTCATCTATTTTGGGCCAATCCTTCGAGTGCACACTTGAGCGAGGCTTCGCCTCTTTCATTTTTTGGTAGATTTCTTCGCTAATAAAGGGAACAAACGGAGCCATCAACCTGCTTAAAGTCAAAAGAGTATACTTTAAAGTTCCTGAAGCCTCTTCCAATTGTTTTTTACTCTCGGGCCTCTGGAACCTCTTTCTTGACCTTCTAATAAACCACTGGGATAAATCTTCAATAATAAAATATTCTATTGCCCTAGCCGCCCCCGTCACATCATAGCCGTCCAATTTCTGCGTAACATCCCGAATTAGATTATTAATCTTTGAAAGCACCCACTTATCCAATATATTTTCGGATTTCGGATTTCGTGCTTCGGATTTTTTTGGAGAGTATGTTTCAAAAAACACAAGGGAGTTCCAAAGAGTTAAAATAAACTGCTTTAAACTCTGCTCCACATCTTTTTCAGAAAAAAACTTAGCATCTCCCGGCTGATTTACAGTGTAAAAATACCAACGAGTGCTATCTGCTCCGTATTTTTCAATAATATCCCAGGGGTCAACTACGTTTCCTTTGGATTTAGACATCTTTTCTCCTTTTTCGTCCAAAACATGTCCCAAAGAGACAACGTTTTTATAGCAGTTCCCTTTTCCTAATAAGGTGGATATAGCATGCAGGGTATAAAACCAACCTCGGGTTTGATCAATAGCTTCACATATAAAATCAGCGGGGAAATATTTTAAGGGAGGTAATTTTTTACTTGCCCTATAGGAAGCCAAAAGCTTTCCTTCGGGGTTTTCAAAAGGATAGTGATATTGGGAAAAAGGCATGCTTCCTGAATCAAACCAACAATCCATTACTTCGGGAGTTCTCTCAATAATATTATCGCATTTAGGACAGTAGAATTTTATTTCATCAATATAAGGGCGGTGAAAATCAATTTCTCCTTCCTGGTTATAGGGCCATATCTTGAAATCCAATTTTCTTAGCTCTCCCACTTTGATTTTTTTCTTCTGTCTGTATCTTATAATCTCCTCGTTGGAAAAGCCTTCTGTGGCTCCTTCCATCAGAGTCAAGGGAACTTCGTGACTGATGATTAGAATACTTTTGTTTTGGTATTTTTTATCTATGGCTCTCAAGAAGCCATACATTCTTTTTTTAGCATCAGTATAGCTTTCTCCCCCGGGAGCTTTCACCTTAAACCTTTTAAGAAAATACTCCATTGGTTTGAGCTTGCCTTCCGGGTCCCAGAATTTACTGGCTTCAGTAACCAATTTTCCGTTAAGCTTGCCCATATTAAATTCTCTCAATCTTTTATCAAACTTTATCTTTATTCCTATTTCTTCACTTGCTATTTCGGCTGTTTGTTTTGTTCTCAAAAGGTCAGAAGAGAAAATTAAATCAATCTTCTCTTTTTTTAATCTTTGGGCTGTTTCTCTAATTTGTTCTTTCCCTTTTTGGGTTAAAGGTGAGGAAACTTTTTCCGGCCAGCAAGCTACTGTTTTATCTACATTCCTTCTAGATTCGCCGTGCCTTAATAGGAAGTATTTGTTGCTTGTAAATTTCTGGCAAGCCATGTCGTCTTTGCCGCCAATCACTACTAAGTTTTTGCATTTCTTACAGCGCCAGATGGGTAAGGGTGTCGCCCAGTATCTTTCCCGAGAAAAGGCCCAATCCTTGATTTCTCTCAACCATTCGCCAAATCTTCCTTTTTTAAGATGAGCTGGTAGCCAATTAATTTTCTGGTTGTTAGCTATTAAATCCTTTTTCACTTTCTGCATATTTATAAACCAGCTCTGCTTGGCGTAATAAAGCAGTGGGGTACTGCATCTCCAACAGAAAGGATAATCGTGTTTATATAATTCTTCTTTGAAAAGAAGATTTCTCTTTTTTAAATCTTCAACAATTGAAAGGTCGGCGTCTTTCACCCAAACACCTGCCCATTTCTTAATTTCCCTTTTGAATTTCCCGTTTTCGTCCACGGTTAATAAAACGGGCAGATTGTTTTTTTTGCCTACTTGCATATCTTCTTCACCAAAAGCCGGAGCAATGTGAACCAAGCCCGTGCCTTCGTCAAGTGAAACAAAACTTCCTCCTATTACAAACCAGGCTTTTTTGTCTGGTTTGGTAAACTTGAATAAGGGATTATATTCCAAGTTCAACAAATCTTTGCCCTTGAACTCTTTAATAATTTTATATCCTTCTCCTAGGGTTTTTAATCTGTCTTTAGCTAAAATAAGATTTTCTCCCTTAACTTTTACTTTCACATATTTAAACTGCTGATTCACGGCTACCGCCACGTTCCCAGGCAAGGTCCAGGGAGTGGTTGTCCAAACCAAAAGATAAGTATTTTTTTCTTTCTTGAGAGGAAATTTTACATAAATTGAATTTTCCTTTACTTTTTTATAGCCGAGAGCAACTTCATGACTGGACAAGCCTGTTCCACACCTCGGGCAGTAAGGAAGAATTTTGTAGTCCTGATAGATGAGTCCTTTTTTGTAAATTTCTTTAATAATCCACCAAATTGTTTCAATATAATTTGTCTCGTAGGTAATATAGGGGCGCTCCATATCCAACCAGAAAGCTATCCTTTCTGTCAGATTCTCCCAATCCTGTTTGTACTGCCAGACAGATTGTTTGCATAATTTATTAAACTTAGCTATGCCGTACTTCTCAATATCTTTTTTATTTTTTAGCCCCAGCTTCTTCTCAATTTCCAATTCAACAGGCAGGCCATGAGTATCCCAACCGGCTTTCCTAACCACCCTGAACCCCTGCATTGTTTTGTAGCGGCAGATAATGTCTTTATAAACCCGGCTTAAAACATGATGGATGCCAGGTTTCCCGTTGGCAGTAGGTGGTCCTTCATAAAAAACAAAATTCCGAGCTTCAGCTCGCAGCTTTATGGTCTTTTCAAAAGTCCTGTTCTCTTTCCAAAATTTCAGTATTCTTTTTTCTTGTTTAGGAAAGTTTATATCCATTTACATTTTCTCCGGAGATGAAATACCCATTAAGTCTAATGTATTTTTCAAAACAATTTTGGTGGCTTTAATCAAAGCCAGACGAGACTTAGTTAATTCTTTGTTCTCTGAAATAACCCGACAATCCCTGTAAAATTGGTGAAAAACTGCTGCCAAATCTATGGCATATTGGGGTAATCTCTGCACCTGGTAGTCCTGGCAGGTATCCTCTACGATTTCAGGTAATCTAATCAACTGCTTTATAAGTTTTAACTCACTCGGATGCTCCAACAGTTCTGGGCGAGGCTTCGCCTCGGCTATTTTGGGGGTGGCTTTTTTAAGGATGCTGCAAATTCTGGCGTGAGCGTATTGAACGTAATAGACTGGATTCTTTTCTGACTGCTGTTTGGCCAGATCCAAATTAAAATTCAGATGATTGCCATAATTCCTTGCCAAAAAGAAAAATCTTGCCACATCTTCTCCCTTAATTTTATCGAGTAATTCATCGATAGTTACGTAAATTCCGGTTCTTTTCGACATCCTTACCTGTTTTCCTTTTTCAACAAGTCTTACTAATTGAAAAACAATCGGTTTTACCTTATTTCTGTCGTAACCGAGAGCTTCTGCTCCGGCTTTCAACCTGCCGACATAACCATGATGTTCAGCTCCCAAAAATATTACCAAATAATCAAACTTTCTTTCAAATTTATTTTTTAAGTAAGCTATGTCGGATAAAATGTATGTTTTTTCTCCGTCTTTTTTTATCAATACTCTGTCTTTGTCATCGCCGAATTTAGTTGACCTAAACCAAGTAGCTCCTTCTTTCTTGTAAATTAATTTCTTTTTTTTAAGCAATTTAAGTGCTTTGTCTGTTTCTTCCGGATATAATTTGCTTTCGAAAAACCATTTATCATATTCTATCCCCATCCTTTCCGCAGTCTTTTTAATTTTATCTACAATAAATTTAACAGCTCTTTTGGTATTCTTTTCTTTTTTCTTCTTTAATTCGTCTATATATGGATTTTTATAACAAGGTTCTTTCCCCTCTAAAGAATTCTTTAGAGTTTTAATCTGCCTACCCATATCATTAATATAATATTCTCTGGAGGATTTGTATCCTGCTTTTTGGAGGACATTGGCCAATACATCTCCACAAAAACCACCCCTTCCATTTCCTATATGCAAGGGGCCTGTTGGGTTGGCAGAAATAAATTCAACATTTACTTTTTTATTTTTGCCGATTTTTAACGCCCCGAACTTTTCTTTCTCTTTTAAAATTTCTTCAACTTGTTTCTGAAGATATTCTTTGGATAC
>CAZUVP010000020.1:0-6931 GCA_964623855.1 uncultured Candidatus Saccharibacteria bacterium
TTTTTTTCAAAACAGAGAAACCGTTAACTTTAGGTAAAATTAAATCAAGAAGGATCAAATCAGGACTCTTTTCTTTAACCAGTCTTAATCCTATCTCCCCATCTAAAGCAGAAATCATTTCATATCCTTCCTGTTCCAAGATTTCTCCAAAGGTCTTTTGAAGAACAGATTCGTCTTCTATAAATAAAATTTTCTTTTTCATAAATCTTATAATAAATTTTATTTTAAAATAGGTAGAGTGAACCAGAAAGTCGACCCAATTCCTTCTTGGCTCGAAAAATTTATTTTTCCACCTAATTTTTTAATAATTGATTTAACAATATATAAGCCTAGGCCCGAGCCCTCGGTTTGATGACGCATTACATTACTTGAACGAAAGAATTTTTGAAAAACATATTTCTGGTCAGATTCGGGAATCCCTACTCCGGTGTCTTTAACTTCAAAACGCAAATTATTATTTTCCTGCTTCAGCGTAATTGTTACTCTGTTCTTCCTTTTTACCCCTGGTTTTTTCCCCGGTATATAACGAATTGCGTTGTCTAAAAGATTTCCCACGATTAATTTCAATTGGGAGGGATCAGAAAAAATCTGAGGCAAGTTTTTCTCTGGGGTAAACTTTATCTCTACATTAGAAGCTCTAGCGAATATCTCCAGCCCTCTAATAGCTTCTGAAACTAACTCTTCAAAATAAATCTTTCTTTTCTTCAAAGGTAACTTGCCTTGTTCGATGCGGGAAACGGTCAATAAATCTGAAACTAATTCTCCCATCCTGTCACTGTTTTCTTTTAATATTTTAAGATATTCAAGTTGTTTTCCGGTAACCGAAGAAATTCTGCCCGACATTAAAAACTCAATTGTCCACTTCAAATTGGAGATGGGGGAACGGAGCTGATGGGAAACAATACTAACGAATTCTGATTTCATTCGACTGGCTTCAGCCAACCTCTCAAAGCTCCTGGTGATAATAGCGGCTATAATAAACAAAATGGTGGTAATGGAAAGAACAACCAAAGCTACCATTTGAGGATTATCAATATATCTCCTGCCAATAGCATAGATTAGTAAAGTGGAAATAATTATAATTATCCCCATTACAAGAAAAAGAAATTGGGGGCACTGCCAAAGAGAAAGACCGTACTTCTTACATTGAGCATGGACATTAAGTTGTTCCAAAACTTCTTTAAAAACCATTAAATTAGTATAACATACTCGACGGTTGACCCAAAGAAAAAATTGGGATAAAATTAGAACTGCTTCGGGCTGTTGTATAACGGTAGTATGTATGCTTTGGGAGCATGCGGCCTGGGTTCGACTCCCAGCAGCCCGATGCGGGCATCGTATAGTGGCATTACCCAACTTTTCCAAAGTTGTGACAGGGGTTCGACTCCCCTTGCCCGCTCAAAAATTGAGAACAATTTTTGAGCGAGGCTCGCTCAATTCGAAAAATTGAGCGGCCCGCTCTCCTTATGTATTACATCTATATTCTCCGAAGTTTAAAAGATAAAAAAACTTACGTGGGATATACAACCGACCTCCAGAAACGACTAGAATATCACAATTCTGGCCGTGTTCCAGCAACAAAATATCGTCGGCCATTAAGGTTATTGTTTTCTGAGGAATTTTCAATAATGATAAATGCAAAGAAACGTGAGCAATATTGGAAAAGTAGCGCAGGAAGACGCAAATTAAAACAATATTTTAAGGAGGGGTTTCCGTCTCATCCCGCTCAACGATAAGTCAATTAATCGCCAAACAGGCGGTTTTTTGATAAAATAAAAATATGAACAAATTAATTTTGTTTGATATAGATAAAACTTTAATTAAAAGCTCCTCCGGACATAAGGTGGCTTTTTCCGAAGCATTCAAAAAAGTCTATGGAATAGATACGAATATAGGCATCATCAATCATCACGGGATGACCGAGATGGTTGAGTCTTATAAAAAAGTCAGCGAAAAAGATGAAGTTATTCTACTGAATGACGTTAAGGAAACATTAGATGCCTTAAGAAAAAAGGGTGATATTCTATTTGGTTTGGTTACTGGGAACTTGGAACCTATTGCTCGGAGTAAACTCAAAAAGGTCAAAATAGATAATTATTTTCTTGCTGGCGGATTCGGAAGCGACGATATTAATAGAACTAATCTCGTAAGATTAGCCGTAAAGAGAGCCGAAAATAAGTTTAATGTTAAGTTTGATATAATATTGCTGGTCGGAGACGCACCTCTTGATATGAAAGCGGGAAAAGAAGTAAAGATAAAGACCGTAGGCGTAACTACGGGTATTTATACAAAAGAAGAATTAGAAAAAGCTGGAGCTGATTACGTCATAGAGAACTTGAAGGGACTTTTAGAAATAGTAGAGTAATTTTTTAATTGATTTTCGCTTCTTCTAACGATAAGCTTGGTATGAAAAAACGTTCAGCGGTAGATACCTAATAGGTTCTAACGTCCTCCACTATCTCGCTCAAGTGATAACGCAGAGTGAAAAAAGAGATTTATCTCATCTTTCACTCATCGCACGCTATAACAAAAAACGGCTCATTTGAGCCGTTTTCTAATTTCCAATTTTCGGTTTATTTAGCGTATTCTATTACTCTGGTTTCTCTGATTACGTTAACCTTAATCTCTCCGGGGTACTTTAACTCTTCCTGAATTCTTTTGGCAATATCCTTGGCTAATTTTCTGGCAGATAAGTCATCTATCTCTTCTGGTCTTACAAATACTCTTATCTCACGTCCTGCCTGCAAAGCCCAAGCCTTGTCTACGCCGGGAAAAGTTAAGGCAATATTTTCCAGTTCACCCAATCTCTTAAGGTAGTTTTCTAGAGTGTCTTTTCTAGCACCCGGCCTGGCTCCGGAAATCTGGTCAGCGGTTTGAACGAGAACAGCTTCCAAGCTTTCGGGCGGATAGTCCTCATGATGGGACTTCATAGCAACTATCACTTCTTTTTCCACCCCAAACTTTTCTAAAATTTTAATTCCAATGTCTACATGTGATCCTTCTACCTGGTGGTCTACGGCTTTACCAATGTCATGAAGAAGTCCTGCTTTTTTACAGACCAAAGAGTCAGCTCCAATTTCATCTGCCAGAGCTGCAGCCAAGTGAGCTACTTCAATCGAATGGAGCAAAACGTTCTGTCCGAAGCTTGTTCTGTATCTTAATCTACCGAGTAACTGAACAAGTTTGGGATCAAAACCAATGATACCGGTATCGAAAACGGCAGTTTCTCCGGCTTCTTTGATCTGTTTGACTATTTCCGCTTCTGCTGCCTGAACTTGTTCTTCTATCCGGCTGGGCTGAATTCTGCCGTCTTGAATCAGCTTTTCCAAGGCTACTTTGGCAATTTGTCTACGCACAGGATCAAACCCAGAAATAACTACCGCTTCGGGAGTCTCATCAACAATTATTTCGGTGCCTGTTAAGTTTTCCAGCGTTCTAATATTCCTCCCTTCTTTGCCAATAATTCTTCCCTTAATGTCTTCTGAAGGCAAGGTCAAAGAAGTGGTAGTAATTTCCTGGGCCTGGCTTAGTCCGCATTTTTGAATAGCTGTGGTCAAAATTTCTTTTGCTTTGGCTTCATATTTTTCCCAGCCTCCATGTTCCAGTTTCCTCATTTTTTCAGACAATTCCTGCTGATACTCTTTTTCCAAATTCTGGAGCAGCTCTTTTTTAGCTTCTCCCTTTGAGAGGCCGGAAACTTTCTCCAGTTTTTTTGTGGCCTCTTGTTCCAAACTTCCCAGATTTTCTTTTATTTCTTTAAGCTTCTCTACTTTATCCTGAAAATCTTTCTGGTTTTTCTCAAATTCAGAAAGTTTCTGGTCTAAGATATTTTCTCTCTTAAGTAACAATCTCTCTGTCTTTAACAGTTCATAGCGTCGGCTGTCTATTTCTTTGTTGGCCGAATTGAGAGATTCGTCTGCTTTTTTCTTGGCTTCAGTTAGAATTTCTTCAGAAGTTTCTCTGGCTTTCTCTATTTTTTTCTGCAACCGGGCTTCCAAGGTACCGGCTTGCTTTTTGGCGATTGATTGTCTGGCATAGTAGCCCAAAACAGCTCCCGCTGCCAAGGCAACTACGCCTATTACTAATAGGATAAATTGAGTCATAGTTTAAATTGATAAATTGGATAATCATACCTTAAAATAATAACAAATTTCCCTAAAAATGTCAAAAAGCCGGCCCTTAGATAGCCGCTATTAAAATGAAAGAGGCGAAGCCTCTTTCATTTTAGGCACTGAGTATCTGTTGAACGACCGAAGGGAGGCCCTTGGCCAAAAGAATAATAGCTAAGGATATTAAAGTCCAGAAAATTATTGTTTTGGCCCGGTTGACTTTGGCAGCGTCTCCGGCTGCAGTAAGAAGTAAAAAGGCGGCATAGATTATTAAAATCGGGCCTATCGCCATTCCTACAAAGAAGAGAAAATTAAGAAGGTTGTTAATGGCTTCCCCCAGAGTGTCGGCATCCAATGGATTAATAATTCCGATGGGAATGCCCCCGCCGTTACTACCGTTGCCGCCGTTTAGTGGAGGGGATGGGGCTTGTTCTGTTGAAAAAGTGTAATCCGACGAGGAATCAATAGGAACACCTGAAGCATTATAAGCTGTAATTCGCCAGGTATAACTGCTTAAATAGTTAATATTGCCGACACTTAAATCCAAAAAAGCAAAGGAACAAACTCCTCCAGAACAGACAGTAGGAAGTATATTGTCTTCCGACTGAGTAAACTGGTCAATGTCCAAGACATATTTTACAGTACCTGCCGGCCCCTGGCCCCATTGGAAATATCCGTCAACCGGCACTTCTGTTTCCCCGTTGGTGGGAGAAATTAAGTTTAGAGGAGAAGCAAAACAAACGCTGGTCAATAAAAAAGATATTCCTAAGAAAGTAGCAGTTAAAATTAATTTTTTCTTTAACATTATATTAATATACTATTTTTAATCCTAATGGACAACCACCCAGGCAGTAGAACATTCTGACTCCTCCAATTTACTGTCAGTGGCAATTACTTTCGGTTCATAGGTCCCGGCAGAGAGATATTGGTGGATAGGACTCTTTTCTGTTGAGTTTTCTTTATCGCCAAAATCCCAGAAAAAAGATATTTCGTCTCTCTCTAAATCGGCAGCTTCCACCTCAAACTGAAATTTAGTTTCAATGCTTCCTTGGCTAGGGAAAACCTTGCAGAAAGAAATATCGGGAGGATGGTTAGTGGTAGCTTTGATAATTTGATAATCTCCCGCTCCCAGGTTGCCGGCAATGTCAGCGCAAGAAAAATTAAGATAATATTCTTTTTCTTCAGAAAAAACCTGGCTTACAGAAATCTTACATTCCTCCCCGTTCTGACAGGGAACAGTAGAAATTTCTACTTTCTTTTCTGTTTTCTTGCCGTTTAAATAAAACCAGCAGCCGGTTATCTTGCCGTTGTCAGAAACAGTGGCCTCTAAAAGATATTCTCTATCCAGTTTAAAACTGTTTTCACTAAAATCAGCCCAATTAATCTCCGGTTTTATTAAATCAATATTAAAAACCTTGCTTTGCCAGCCAGATTCATTACCAGCCAAATCAACAGCCAAAGAACTAACTTTACATTTACCTTGAGAAAGGTCTTTTTCTTGATAAGAAGAGGAGCAAACTTTTTCTTTTCCTACAGGGATATTCTTTTCAATAAAACCGCACTCTCGCTCTCCGCCAGCCACTCTGCCTGTTCCTAAATCCTCAATCAAATATTGGCATTTCGCCAAACCCGACCCCAGATCAGAATCTCTGATTTCTACTGTAAAATCATAATTATGCCAGGATTTGTCTTTTGGAGAAACAACTTTGGTTGAAGGAGATGTTTGGTCTCCTTTGATTTCTTCTGTAATTCCTTCTTTTTCTTCTTTTGATTCTTTTGTTAAAAAGAAAAAAATAAAAAGCCCTAATCCAATCAGGGCTAAAACAATAATAATTGTCTTTTTAGAGAAACGGCTTTTCATTATTCTATTATTACTTAGGATTAATCACTTCGTCAATCAGTCCGTAGTCCTTGGCTTCTTCGGCTGAAAGATAGAAGTCTCGGTCAGTGTCTTTTTCAATTTTTTCCAGAGGCTGACCGGTATGTTTGGCTAAAATATTATTCAATTTTTCTTTGATTTTGATTATTTGTTTGGCAGTAATTTCAATTTCTACGGCCTCTCCTGTAACTCCGCCCGCAACTTGGTGGAGCAAAATCTGTGAGTTGGGAAGAGCAAAGCGTTTGCCTTTTTCGCCGGCTGCCAGCAGAGTAGCACCCATAGAGGCTGCCAAGCCAATACAAACAGTGGAGATGTTCGATTTTATATACTGCATCGTGTCGTAGATTGCCATGCCGGAAGTAACCGACCCCCCGGGAGTATTAATATAAAGCTGGATGTCTTTATTTGGGTCTTTAGAAGCCAAAAACAAAAGTTGGGCAATGATGGAATTGGCTACAGGATCAGTTATCGGCCCCGCCAAAAAAATAATTCTGTCTTTTAAAAGACGAGAGTAGATATCGTAGGCCCTTTCTCCGTATTGAGATTTTTCTATGACTGTGGGAATTAAATTCATATATTTTAATTATACACCCAAGTTCTTACGAAGTAAAAACGAAGGATGAAGAAAGGCTTCATTAGACCAAGAGTCCAACAATTAGTAAAGCTACTATATTCAAGACCTTAATCATTGGGTTGATGGCAGGACCTGCAGTATCCTTGTAAGGGTCTCCAACCGTATCCCCGGTAACTGCTGCCTGGTGAGCAAAACTGCCTTTGCCTCCAAAATTACCTTCTTCAATGTATTTTTTAGCATTGTCCCAAGCTCCGCCGCCGGAGGTCATCTGAATAGCTAAAAAGATTCCTACCACAATGGCGCCGATTAGTAGTCCTCCGAGAGCTTCTGGCCCCAAAACAACTCCAATAAAAATAGGGAAAATCACGG
>CAZUVP010000021.1:0-6754 GCA_964623855.1 uncultured Candidatus Saccharibacteria bacterium
AAAGAAACGACTGACTGCGAGATTGAAGCAAAGTTTCTTGTCCAGCATCCCGATCCGGCTGCCCTTCTTCTGGAGCTGAAAAGGCATTTTAAGGGAAGCCAAACAGATTATATGGTGGCTCCTCATTATTCTTATACACAGGAAGGAGCCAGCATAAACCACTACTGGTCGCGGCAGGACAAGAAGGAAAGGGTAGTAGATGGGACAAAGTTGATGTTTATCGGACAGAAAGTGAGGCCGGTTTTCAAAGAAAAAACCGAAATTCTGCCGGAACCCTATGGCCTGGACTGTCTTTTAGAAAGACACGAGGTCAAGGGAGAGCCTTTCATCTACACGTCTCAGTCTTTTGACCGATTCCTAAAAAAAGCAGAAAGACTTCACGGTAGATTGAAATACATAGGCTATCTCCATCGTTCGCGCCGGGCTTTCTGGCCGGAAAACAGAAAAAGCGGAAGGATCTACCATATCTCCCTGGATTGCTGCCAGAGCTTTGAGGGAAAGGTCATGTGGCAGCTGGAAGTGGAATATACCGGCCGCTACGTTGAGCGCATAGAAGACATCAACCAGGAAGAAGCAAAGGTGGCCATCAGGCAAGAAGTGGCTGAGCTGTCTCAGGAAGTACGTATTTTCTGCGGCGACTGCCTTATCCCGACAACACTTACCAAGTTTGACTGGTTGCGTGGAGGGTAACCCCAGTTTCAAATACGAAGCGGTGGCGACATATATTGCCACCGCTTTCCCCATTGTGAAGAGTTGATTTTTTCTGCGGAGCGAATAAGATTAAGCTACAGTTCTTAAGGCTGTAAATATGGAAAGTAAAGGAGGTGATTTTACCGTGTTCTGGACAATATTTTCTGCAATGTTTGACTACTGCTGGGAGTACGACAGGACTGCCAGAATACCGCATGAGTGCTGCGAATGCAAAGAGCAGATCCCGGTGGGCTCACCCTATCATCACACCTTCGGGTTAGTTGAGGGACGGTCTTCTTACTATAATACCTGCCCCAGCTGTCGTGAGGATTGGGATGAGTTCATAGAGCTTCTTGAGGACCAAGAGCCGGATGTATGCATTATCTACTCCACTTTATGGGAAGCGATTGACTGGGCCCTTAACGAAGAGTTGCTGACAGACGAGCAACCGCTCGTCCAAAAGTGGCTGCCGCGAATAGCTGTCAGGAAAGAAGAAGAAGAAATGGTGCGGCAAAAAAGACTGAAGGAATTAAGATCCCGCTGCCCGCTCGACGCAGCAGGCATGGAAAGGAGTAAGTAAGTGAAAGTTCTGATATGTGCTGGCGATGTAATTCAGGCAACGCTTGGAGCGGTTGGCCAGAAGACTTGCCGACAGATTGTCATTGATCAAGAGCCAGGTAACCGTTTGCTCTAAATTCTCGGGCTGAAAAACTAGAATTTGAAAGAAGGAGGAAAACATTAAAAGGCCGCCGGATTAGGAAACTAACCGGCGGCCTTAATATTGAAAGAGGTTTCGCCTCTGTCATTTAAGGAAGGGGAGTGGTTGTTTGACTTTTGCTAAAAATGAGGTCAAATTAAAAGTGAATGGATATTATTTACAATAAGAAAAAATTAAGAAATATTTAGCCCTAAGTTGAGAGAATAGATGAAAAAAATTGTAAAATACAATAAATTAATCAGAGATAAAATTCCGAAGATTATTAGAGAAGCTGGTTGGAAACCAACAATAAGAACTTTAAAGAAAGAAGAATTTTTAGATGCGCTTAAAAAGAAGGTTTCCGAAGAAGCAAGAGAATTAATCCGAGCGAAAAACAATAAGGCAATTATCAATGAAATCGTGGATATTCAGGAATTAATTGACGTTTTAACTTTAGAAATCAAAACGGCGAAGCCGCATATTAAAAAAATTCAATCTGCCAAAAGGAAAAAACGAGGCGGGTTTTTAAAAAGATTATTTTTAATAGAAGAAGAAAAAATTAAATAATCAAAATTTAGCCCGATATGGCAAACAAATGGGATCCCCCAAAATATATTGAGCTTATTGAAAAAAGCTCTTTCCCTCCTCTCCAAGAATTTCTCAATACAGAACTCGCCGTTATTAAGGGAGTTGATAATCCTAGAGAAAAAACCTTTATTGAGATTGGGGCAGGATATGGAAGAGTGATTCCTCAATTATCTGAAATCGCCAAGAAGGTGATAGCTATAGAGTTGGATAAAGAAATGTTCAATGAGCTAAGAGAACGAGGGGAAAAGTATCCCAATGTTCTAGTAATTGAGGGTGATGCTCAGCAATTGTTTAATCTGTTAAAGAATCTAGACATTCAGAAGCCTGTTCTCCTTTCTCTTTGTAATACATTGGGGACACTCGTAGGGAACTCCCTTGAAATACTTTCAAAGATGGTTAAGGTTGCCAAAGATAATAAAGGAGAAATTATTATTTCTATATATACTCAGGAAAGCTTAAAAGAATATGGTATTCCGATGTATAACTCAACATCAGCATTATCCGGAGAGCCTGATTTAGAAAAAATAGATTTTCAAAAAGGTAATTTTATCAGTAAAACAGGCTACCAAAGCCACTGGTGGAGGCCGGAAGAACGGGCTGAGATGGCTAAAATAATTGGTGGGACAAAAGTAGCCGAAATTACAGGTAAATGCTTTTATTTGTTGCATAGCAGATATTAAACAGGTTCTAACGTCGTCCAGACGTCGCACAAGTTATAAAAACCGTCATTTTGAACGGTTTTTTATTTTGCCGAAGTTAAAATGACAGAGGCGAAGCCTCTTTCATCTATTCACCAAGATAAACTGAAAGTTTATTGAAGGGGCGAAATGAATTTAAAATTCATTGAGTTTTAAGTTTTTGCCGCTATGGAATTCGCGGCTTTTTAATTTAGTCGAGGCCCGACTTCGACTAATTGACAAATTTAACATTTGTATTAATATAAAAAATCCTACTTAGTAGGAAATTTATTGGAGGTGAAGTACTTTGAACAATATAATAAAGCCAGTTTTCGAAATAGGCATGGCAGCTATAGGAATAGTGATTAAGATAGTCGAAAGCATTCCAAGGATTAACTCCGTCTTTTTTGCAATTTACACCCCGGCCACCCTGAAAGATTTTGTTTCGGACAGGTGGTAGAAATAGCTGAGAGAGCGCGGAAAATAGACAAATCATTCCGTCCAGGAGGAGCGGAAAATTAATAGGATAAAATCATAAAAATAATTCCGATTGAGGAGGAAAGAAAATGATAATAGGGTCGATTATCGCGGCGGTAATTCTGGGCATAATATCAGCAGCGGCAATCATAGGATCGCTTGGCTACTATAAATCATTCTTTGGTGAGCCTCGTTATCTCTTCATTATTCTGGCGATAGCCGCCTTCATCGCCATGGGGGTTTTTGTAGCTAACGCTGTTATTGTTGCGATAGGAGGAGTCAATATACTATAGTAGTTATCTACCTTTACTAGATAACGACCCCAGGTTTATTAAACCTGGGTTTCGTTTTGATACTGAAAGAGGTTTAGCCTATGTCATTGAGATTTTAAGTTTTTTTATTTGATTTTTGCTTATAAACTGGTAAGATAGAAAAGAAAAAAGAAGTACAGGAGGGCACATTACAAATAGCTGAGTTTAAAAAATATTTAAAACCAAAAAAATTTTTGAATCTTACGGAAATCCTAAATCAGTGCAGGAGGTACGGCTTGGTTCACTCATGTTTTAGAGAATATTTCTTCTTTTGATCCTGAATTAGTGACAATGAAAGACGCTATTATAAGCAAGATAGAGTAGAGAAGATTTGATATTCATAATATTGTGCGACATTTAATATAATAAAGAAAGTCGTTAGGGGAACTAACGGTTTTTCTATTCTTTGAGATTCTTACCGCTGTGGAATTGGCGGTGGACGTCGCGGAGGCGTTTATTTGTTACGTGAGTATAGATTTGAGTAGTAACAATGTTCCTATGGCCAAGAAATTCCTGAATAGTTCTTAAATCAACCCCTTGAGTTAATAAATCAGTAGCATAGGAATGACGAAGGGTATGAGGAGTGGTGGAAACAGGCACGCCAGCCAGAATAGCATACTTCTTAACTAATCTCTCAATGGAACGAGGAGTTAAACGAGCCTCAGCGTCTCCCCGGGCCCTGTAATGGATAAACAGGGCTTTTTCTTTATCCTTACGAGTTTCAAGATACTTCTTAATCCAGTCCAAAGCTCTTTCGGAAAAATAGACGGTTCTGGGATGACTGCCTTTGCCAATGATGCCGATTTCCAAATCTTTCTTATCTTTAATGTTAGCGAACTGTTCCTTATTCAAGGCCACCAATTCAGCTATTCTCAGGCCGGTTGAGAATAAGGTCTCTAATATAGCCTTATCTCTTAAGCCAATGGGGCTATTTGGTTTAGGAGCGGTTAAGAGTTTCTCAATCTGCTCTAAGTTAAGAAAATTTACTGTTTTTTCGTCTCTAGCGCCCTTGGGAAGGGCTATCTTATCTGCGGGGAGTGATTCCACGTCCTTGGCTGTAAAATAGCTTAAAAAGGCCCTTAAAGCGATTAAATAGTAGTTTTGAGTGATCTTTTTAAGGGGTTTACCCTTATTATTCATAAAACGGCTTAAAAACAGCCTATAAGCCCAAATGTCCTCATTAGTCAGCTGGTGGGGTAAAAGAGTCTCTTTTTTGGTCTTTTTTAACCAATAGACAAACTTTTGGAGATAGCGCTGGTAATTCTTTTGAGTATTATTTGCTAATCCTTTTTCAACTTCGCAATAATCTAAAAAGTCCGGGATATGTTTGATGATACTTTTATTTGATTTTTCCATGTATTTAGGGGGAGTGGTTAATCTCCTATATTATACGTCGCTTTACCTACATTGTACGACATTGTCTATATCTGTGTCAAGTGGAAAAACATTACTCCCCCAAAGGATTTCTCTCATAAAAAAAAGTTTGAGGCACATATAAATATGTGCCTCTTACCATCATGCTATCGTCATGTGGTTTGGTTTTGGTTTGTGAGAAGTTGTCAATGAACAAGTAAAAGAGCTGGACGAGAAAGGTTGGCAGAGAGATAAACCAGGAGGTTCCCGTGTTTGAAGATTATTGCACGAAATGTCGTGCCAAGACTTTCACTCTTTCCTTATTCTGATCCCGGATGTGTACCTTGCTGGCCGCAACTGATGAAGTTGGTGATGCCACTTCCCCACTTCTTCCGCCAAGGGGCCGGATTGATGTCGCAAATGTGCCAACCTTTCTCGCCTCTACTCTTATAATAAAATCTTCTATCTTTACTGTCAAGACCGAAATTCCAAAGGAATGAGGGTGAAATGAAGCGTTAGCTTCATTGAACATGCGAGCTGCTAAAAGCAGCAAAGCGTTTTATTATTGTAGCAATTCCTTGAATTTCTCCCAGAGAGATTTACCAATTTCCGGAGCTTCTTCTTTTAGCTCTTCTTTTTCTTTTTCAAACTCTTCTTCAATTATGGGCTTTCTCTCTTCTATCTTTTCTTCTACCAAGGGCCAGATCTTTATCCAAATATTATCTTTAAACCAGTTGAACATCTTTGTCCAGACAGGCAGAACGTCTTCCTGCCAGATTTTCTGCAAGATACCGGGCAGCTCCCTCTCCCCTACTTCCAGGGCTTTCTTGCCTACTTCTTTTGCTTCTTCCATAGTTCCCGGAGGCGTGATTGAAGTTTCTTGGGAAAAAGACAAAACAGGTAAAAATAAACCCAATATTATTAAAATAGCAATTGTTTTTACCATTTTTCTTTAGCTTCTTTTATTCTTTGAAGGGTTCTTTCTTTGCCTAGGATTTCTGCTATCTCAAAGGGACCTGCTGACGTCTCTTTTCCCGTTAAAGCCACTCGCAGCGGCCATAAAAATCGTCCCCTATCCCCTGTTCTTTCTGCCTCTGGCATTATAATGTTTTCCAGATTTTCTTTGCTCCAGTCCCCCTCCTTTATTTTAAACAATATTTTCTCCAATTTATCAAGGACGTTTTTTACATCTTTCTCTTCCATCCCCTTCCACTTTAATAATTCTTTATCGTACTCCAGTTTTTCTTTAAAGAAAAAGTCAGTCAATTCAACGACTTCAGAAAGCTTTTTCAATCTTTCCTGATAGATGGCCATAATTTTCTTTATTTGTTCTTTATCATATTTCTCAATATTAAAGCCAGCTTCTTCCAAATGAGGCAGGCATAAATCAGTTAGCCTATCAATAGATTTTTTGCGAAGGTAAAAACCATTAAGGAACTCCAGCCTTTTAATGTTAAAAACTGCTCCTCCCTTTTGGACTTTGTTTAAAGTGAATTCTTTTACCAGAGAAGGCAAAGAATAAATCTCCCTTTCACGAGCGCCAGCGAAGTGGGAAGAAGAAGGTTTACCTTCTTTGCCCTCATTACCAGGATTCCAGCCAAGAAAAGCCATAAAGTTAATCAAGGATTCTGGCAGATAACCCTCTTTTTTGTAATCTCTGACAGTTGCTGCTCCATGCCTTTTACTTAGTTTTGTTCGGTCGGTGCCCAAAATTAAAGGTAAATGAGAGTATACAGGATAACTGAACCCCAGGGCTTCCTGCAGTACAATTTGCTTTGGAGTGTTAGAAATATGCTCTTCTCCCCTGATGACATGGCTGATTTTCATTTCATAGTCATCTATTACTACAGCAAGGTTGTACAAGGGTGAATCAAGGTCTTTGGCTATAATCATATCCCCTATTAATCCTGAATCAAACTCTAATTTCCCCCTTATTAAATCATTAAAAACCACTTTTTTAG
>CAZUVP010000022.1:0-6704 GCA_964623855.1 uncultured Candidatus Saccharibacteria bacterium
ATATTAAATTATTTTAACACAGTTAAGATTTTTGCTCCATCTTTGGTTACGACCATCATGTGTTCAAAGTGAGCGGACAAAGAATTGTCATCTGTCTTAAAAGTATATCCGTCATCTGCCAGTTTAATCTTCCAACTGCCAACTGTTACCATGGGTTCCAGACAAAAAGTCATTCCCTCTTTTATTTTCTCTCCTGTCCTTCTTTTGCCGTAGTTTAAAATTTGAGGTTCTTCGTGAATTTCTTTTCCAATACCATGCCCGCAAAGATCTCTTACAACGTTGAACCCCTGGGATTCCACGTACCTCTGAATGGTATTACCGACATCACCAATTGTATTCCCCGGCCTAACCTTTTTTATCCCTCTTTTTAAAGCCTTTTTTGTTACCCGAATTAATCTCTGGGTTTCAGGAGAAATTTTACCCACTGGTAAGGTAACTGCCATATCAGAATGAAATCCTTTATATTTCATCCCCAAGTCCAGAGAAACAATGTCCCCTTCTTGTAGTTTCCTTTTTGAAGGAAGGCCGTGAACTATTTCTTCGTTTATTGAAACGCAAAGAGCCGAAGGAAACCCTTGATATCCTTTGAAAGAAGGCGTTCCTCCGGATTTTAAAATCAGGGCAACTGCTGCCCTGTCTAATTCCTTTGTAGTAATATCTGGCTCCACTTTCTTCCCTAACTCTTCCATTATTCCTGCTAGAATCCTTCCACCCTCTTTCATTTTTTCAATCTCTTCTTCTGTTTTTATTGTTATTTCTCCCATTTTACTTGAGAGCTTTTAGGATGTCTTTGAAAACATCTTCGATACTTTGTTCCCCATTTATTTCAATGAGTCTTTTTTGTTTCCTATAATAATTAACCGCTGGTTGAGTATTCTCTCTAAATTCTTCGAACCTTTGTTTTATTGATTCTGGCTTATCATCAAGTCTAGTTATTAGTTCACTACCACACTTGTCACACCTTTTTATCTTCTTAAATTCTCCAACCCAAGGAATAAGCCTACCACATTTTTTACAAATTCTCCTTTTGGTTAAACGGTTGAAAGCTTCTTTTCTAGAAATATCAATTAGAATAATCTTGGCATTTTTTTCCCACTCATACCAACCTAAAGCTTCATCAAGTAATTTCGCCTCAATAAGCCAGCGTGGACTACCATCCAAAACAAATCCTCTAGAACGAGGGTTGTTTTTCATCTTCTCAAATTCATCTATCCAAACTTTGACAATACGAACTTGTGGTACTAAATCTCCACTAGTCATTATTTTCCATAATTTCTTTCCAGTAAAGTCTCTGATTTTTCTTCTTTTTCTTAGAATATCGCCGATACCAATGTATTCCAAAGCAAACTTTTCTGCTAAAAGCTTAGCTTGAGTTCCTTTCCCAGAACCTGGTTTCCCTAAAGGAATGACAACCAATGGATTTTTTTTCTTAGAAGGTTTCATATTCTCGCATTTGAAGTTGGGCATTTATTTGACGCATTACGTCCAAAACTACAGAAACCACAATCAATAAGGCCGTACCTCCGATTAAGAAGCTAAAAACCTGGACTCCGGTTATCCCTCCTATGACCGAAGGCATCACGGCAATTGATCCCAAAAATAAAGCTCCAACCAACAAAACCCGGTTTAAAATATAATACATGAAATTGGCGGTAGATTGGCCCGGCCGGATACCAGGGACAAAACCGCCCATTTTCTGTAGATTAGTGGAGATGGCTTTAGGGTCAAAGGTAACAGCAGTATAAAAATAAGTAAATAAGATAACTAGAAGAAAGTAAAGAGCGCCGTAAATCCATGGATTCTGGAAAGCATTACCAATAGCCTGAGCAACAGCTCCGACAGTTCCCCCTGCTCCCCCCAGGAAATTGGCTATCATTCCCGGAAACAACATAATTGACAGAGCAAATATAATGGGAATTACCCCGGCCGGATTAATGTTCAAGGGTAAATAAGTAGAAACCCCGCCATAAATTTTAGTTCCCCTTACTCTTTTGGCGTAGGAAACAGGAATGTTTCGCCTGCCTTCGGTCATTAAAACGACACCGGCAATAATAAGCAGGGCCATACCAAAGAAAAGTAAGTATGAGGGAAGCTGAGCAGGATCCCAGGTTATCAACATCTGTCTGATGTTGTTTGGAAAATCAGCTATGATGCCGGCAAAAATCAAAAGAGATACTCCGTTGCCAATTCCTTTTTCTGTTATTAACTCTCCCAACCACATTAAAAATATAGTGCCGGCGGTCACCGTCAGAATAGAAGTAATTAATAATTCGGGCGAAAGAGGGTCAATGACTTGCTGGCGCTGGAACAGATTTAACATAGCGTATCCCTGTAGAAAAGCTAATGGGACAGTGGCTATTCTGGCATATTGGTTAAACTTCTGCCGGCCCTGCTCTCCTTCTTCTTTATACATTCTTTCCAGTTGAGGGAAGATCATTGTCAGTAGCTGCATAATAATGATAGCTGTAATATAAGGACCTAACCCCAGCATAACAAGGGACAGGTTATCTAAAGCTCCACCGGTAAATAGATTCAAAAGCCCGAATAATTGATTACTCTCAAAAAACTCCCGCATTTTATCAGCGGCTAATCCGGGAATAGGAATATTAGCCATTAATCTAAAAAGAGCAAACACCCCTATCACAAATAAAATCTTATTCCGAAGATCTTTTAATTTAAATATTTGGACAACTTTCTGGAACCACATAGTTTAAACAGATCCTTTAGAAATTTTTACTTTACCTCCTGCTTTTTCAATTTTCTCTTTTGCTTGTTTTGAAACCCGACAATTCTCTATTTCCAGGGATTTGGTCAAATCCCCTTTTCCTAAAATCTTAACCTTTGGCACCTTCCCTTTTATTTTACGAACTAATTTCTTCTTCAGCAACATTTCCGGAGAAACCTTTTCTGATTTTTCAAAGTTTTTCTCTAAATCCTGAAGGTTAATAGCAGCTATTCTTGTTCTATAGCCAGTTTTTGACCTATAGCCTCTTAATTTAGGATATTTCTTTATGAATCCCCTGATAATCGGTTCAAATCTTGCTCCGGCTCTTGACCTCTGACCTTTCATTCCTCTGCCAGAATAAGTACCTCTCTTGCCTCCCCGACCAATTCTTTTCTTTTTTTTCCTTTGTTTTGCTTTTATTTCGTGTAACTGCATTGTTATTTTTTGACTTTTAACTCTTTTAAGGCCTTAATGGTAGCCATAGCATTATTAAGTTTATTGCCTGTCCTGCCTAATACTTTGGAAGAAATATTTCTAATTCCCGCTAAAGTACAAATAACTCTGACCGTGCCTCCGGCCACCAGTCCCCTTCCTTTCCTTTGAGGTTTTAGAAGAACCCTGGCTGCTCCGAACTTAGCAATTACCTCGTGGGAAATGGTGTCTTCCACAATCGGCACCTCAACCAGATTCTTTTTAGCCAAACGAGTAGCTTTTTCTATGGCCTGAGCCACATCTGAGCCTTTGGCCACTCCCACTCCAACCTTGCTGTTTTTATTTCCTACTACTACCACTGCCCGAAACCTAAAACGCCTGCCGCCAGCCGAGACCCTGGTGACCCTAGCTAAATCCAAGAGTTTTGATTCAAACTCGTCTTTCGGTTTTTCGAATGTTTTTCTTCTAAATTCTTCTCTTCTCATACCGAATTTTTGTTTACAAAAATGAAGGTGAAGATGAGATTTATCTCATCGCCTATTAAAACGTAAGCCCTCCTTCCCTGGCGCCTTCTGCCACTGCTTTAATTCTACCATGATACAAATATCCTCCCCGGTCGAACACTACTTTCCCAATCTTCTTTTCCAAGGCTTTTTTTGCAATTAATTTGCCTATTTCTTTGGCTATTTCCGTTTTTTTCTTGCCGCCTGCCTTTTTAATCTCTTTGTCGTTGGCTGAAGCCACCACTTTTCCTTTTTCATCATCAATCAATTGGGCATAAATGTGCTTTGAGGACCTGAAGACACAGAGCCGCGGCTTTTGGCCAGTGCCTGAAACTTTTGCTCGTATCTTTTTGCGTCTCCTTAATCTTTTTCTTTGTTTTTCCAACATATTAACTTGTAGCTCCTGCCGCTTTTTTACCTACTTTTCTTCTTACTATTTCTCCCACGTATCTTATTCCTTTTCCTTTGTAGGGTTCAGGCGGCCTGGTTTTTCTTATAATAGCTGCTATCTGACCGACCAATTCCTTGTTAATACCAGAAACAGTAATAATGTTTTTCTCTACTACAATGCTTATGCCTTCGGGTATCTTTATTTTCACAGAATGTGAGAACCCTACATATAAAATAACTTCTTTTTCTTTGACCTCTGCCTTGTATCCTATTCCTTGTATTTCCAGTTTTTTTTCAAACCCCTCGGTCACGCCTTTCACCATATTGGCTATCAAAGCCCGAGTAAGCCCCCAGAGAGCCTGAGTTTGACGACCTTCTTTTCGAGGAAAAACCAAAATCTGGTTTTCTTTCATCTCAATTTTAATTTCCGGCCGAAATTCTTGAGAAAGTTCGCCTTTTGTCCCTTTTATTATTACCTGGCTGCCGTCAATTTTAACTTCCACGCCTTGAGGTATTTGAATTGGTTTTCTCCCTATTCTGGACATAGTTTTACCAAACTTCACAAATTATCTCTCCTCCCAGCTTCTGTTTTTTAGCTTCCCTGTCTACCATTAACCCTTTGGGAGTTGAAATAATTGCCACGCCGAAACCCGCTTTGACCTTTTTAATTTTCTTAAAGTTGGTATAAATCCTTTGACCGGACTTGGAAATCTTCTTAAGTCCGGATATAGCCGGCGTCCCTTCTTTGTACTTCAAAGTAATCTCGATGTATTTTTTGGTTTTCCTGCCTTTTTTTTCCACCGCTCCAATAAAACCGTTCTTGGCCAAAATTTTGGCCAGCTCATATTTAAAATTGGAAAAGGGAATTTCCACTATCGGATGCAAAACAGCCTGGGCATTTTTAATTCTAATAAGCATGTCGGAAATTGGATCCATAATATTACCAGCTACTTTTTTTAACACCGGGTATCAAACCTTTATTAGCTAATTCTCGAAAACATATTCGGCAAAGTCCGAATTCCCGCATATATGCTCTTTTCCTTCCACATTTAAAACAGCGTCGGACTATTCGGCTTTTAAACTTTGGTTTTTTCTTAGATTTTACGATTTGAGCTTTTGTAGCCATAAAAATTAGCCTTTTTTAATTGGAAATCCCAATAATCTGAATAGTTCCAGCCCTTCCTCTCGACTCCCGGCAGAACTAACTACGGTTACTTCTAAACCAAATATGTTTTTGGCTTTCTCTGGCAGAATCTCCGGGAAGACAATATGTTCTTTTACAGCAACTGTTAAGTTTCCCTGATTATCTATAGCTTTCTGGGGAATTCCCTGAAAGTCTCTGGTTCTGGGAAGAACAATATGAATCAGCCTTTCCAAAAAATCAACCATCTTCTTGCCCCTTAAAGTAACTTTAGCTCCCAAAATCATGCCCTTTCTGATCTTAAAACTGGCAATTGACTGTTTGGCTTTGGTTTTCACCGCTTTCTGGCCGCAAATGGCGGTAAGGTCTTCAACAATGGAATCTATGAATTTCTTTTGTTCTTCTCCTGTTTTTGCGACTGACTGACGCCCAAACCCAGTATTGACTACCACCTTCTCAATTTTAGGAACAGCCATCTTGTTCTTATATCCGAACTTTTCCATCATTTTAGGAGTTACTTCGTTTTTATATTTTTCCATTAAAGGTATAACCATAGCTTATTAAATTTCTTGCTTACATTTTTTACAAATTCTAACTTTGTTTTTGCCCGAAATCTTGAAACTTACTCTAGTAGCTTTCCCGCATTTGGGGCAAACCAGCTTCACATTGGCCGAAGGAACAGAGCCGGGAAGAGTGATAATCTGACCTTTTTCACCTTGTTTTTTGGGCCTCTGGTGTTTTTTCCTTAGATTAACCCCTTCCACCGTAAGGCGGTTTTCTTTTGGAAAAGCTTCAATAATTTTCCCTTTTTTGCCTTTGTCTTTCCCTGATATTATTAAAATTGTATCACCCTTTTTTACCTTCATACTATTTCTGTAGCTAAATTAGCTATTTTATCAAAACCTTTTTCTTTTATTTCCCGAGGGATAGGGCCTGAAATCCTTCCCCCTTTGGGCTCCTTTGATTTGCCTTCCAGAATTATGGCTGCATTTTCATCAAACCGAATGTAGCTGCCGTCATCCCGACGGTAATTCTTTTTCTGCCTGATGACGACCGCTCTGACAACCTCGTGCTTTTTTACTATTCTTCTGGGTTCTGCTTCTTTAACAGCGGCCACAATCACATCTCCCAGTTGAGCATAACGCCGTCTTGTTGATCCCAGAACCTTAAAACACTGGATAAGCCTGGCTCCGGTATTGTCTGCTATCTTTAACATTGTTTGCGGTTGAATCATGAAACGAAATTTTAATGTATTAAAATTGAAGTTCGAAATGAAACTTTAGTTTCATTGAGCTATTCATATTTTCTTCAAAACGCGCCATTTTTTATCTTTTGATATCGGTCGGCACTCTTCAATAATAACTTTGTCTCCTAGTTTGTATTCTCTTGCTTCAATGTGGGCTTTATATTTCTTATGTCTCTTGTATCTTTTCTTGTACTTAGGATGGGTTTTTATTGTTTCCACCTTAACCACAATCGTCTTTTGCATTTTATCAGAAACTACTATTCCTTG
>CAZUVP010000023.1:0-6516 GCA_964623855.1 uncultured Candidatus Saccharibacteria bacterium
CTGCCTGAATGTAAAAACCGGTGCCGCCGCAAATAATAGGGACTTTGCCTTTTTTGAAAATCTTTTCTACTGCTTTCAAGACCAGTTTTCTGTATTGGACAACATCAAATCTCTTTTTAGGAGATACAACACTCAAAAGATAGTGGGGGATACCCTTCATTTCTTTTTTTGCAATCTTCCCGGTTCCGATATCCATTCCTTTATAAACTTGTCGGGAGTCAGCCGAAATTATTTCGCCATTAAAACGCTTAGCCAACTTAATAGCTATTTCTGATTTACCGGAAGCTGTCGGCCCTAAGATTGTAATAATTTTTTCAGGCATCTTTCTCTTCTTTTTTTCTCTTCCCAGGGAACATTATTCTTCATTTTGAAAGCTGCAGTCCCCGGCCTGGGAGAGTATTTTGATATATAAGCTATATTAAATTTAATTTCTTTGAATAATTTTACAGTATTCTCAAACTGTTTTTTTGTTTCTCCGGGAAAACCGACTATTACATCAGTCGAAAGATTAACATTAGGTATTTTCTTTTTGATTTTTTTTACCAATTCTTTGTATCTTTCTATAGTGTAAGGACGATTCATCGCCTTTAAAATCTTATTGTCGCCAGATTGTACGGGAATATTTAGATATTTGACTATTTTAGGAGAATTAGCTATTACATCGATAAGCTCATCAGAAAAGTTTTTAGGATTGGGAGAAATAAATCTTATAGAAAAATTACCGGGAATTTTGGATACCCTTTCTAAAAGCTTGGCAAAATCAACAGAAGAGTCACTGGGGGAGGTATAATCATTCACATTTTGTCCTAAGAGCCAGATTTCTCTAAACCCTTTCTTGAGCGCTTGCTTTGCCTCTTTGAGAATTTCTTTATGGCTATAACACACCAAGGGGCCTCGGGTAAAAGGGACAACACAGTAAGTACAGTGATTGTTGCAGCCATTGGAAATTGGAACATGGGCGATATTTCCCTTTTGGCGTTTGGGAGGATTATTTAAATAATTTTCTTTCGGAACAATTAAATCAAACCCTTTTCTAAATTTTCTTTTGTCTCCTTTCAAAACGCATCCGGTCAAAATAGTTTTCAATTTTTTATTTTTCTTTTTTAACTCTTGAAATTTAGTAATTAAACCATAAATTCTGTCAACAGCTGGCTGTCTGATAGAACACATATTTGCCACGACTAAATCCGCCTTATTGATGTTTAGGGCGGGTTTATATCCTTTTTTCTCAAGAGCGGTGGCAATTCTCTCACTATCTGCTTTATTCATTTGGCAGCCGTAGGTAATAATAAAATAACGCATAGAGTCAATATATTTTACAACAGAAAAACAGCCTCTTCAAGCACCGAGCTTTCATTCATAATTTATATTAATAAGTGCGAAAGCGAAGGTAAAAATGAAAACCCCCATTGGGGGCTTTCATTGCCTGTTGTTTCTCTATAGTTGAGAAAATTTATTCTTCTGTTCCTTTTTTCATTTCTGTTTTAGCCTGAAAAAATAATCCTTTTATCGGCTCAATAATTTTTTGTTCCAAAAAATTTATTCCAGTCTGCCCTTGCTCTTGTTCTTGTCCTTGTGCTTGTTGCTGTATTGTTTTCCCAGGGATGGGAGCAGGTTTTACTCCTGTTTGTTCCTGCTCTTGTTTCTGTTCCTGAGTTTGAATCCATTCAATTTTCATGATATTCTCTTTTGCTCGCCTAATTGTTTCTTTTGTTTCTTCCGGTACCATATTTTCTAAGTCATTTAGGATCCCAACAGCATTCTTTTCTTTCAAATTTTGCTCCAATCTTTCTTGCAACTGTTCTTTATTCTCTTGAAGTTTATTTATTACTTCGCCAAACTTCTCCAGATGTTGTTCTCTTACTTGTTTTATTTTCTGAAAGGTTTCTTGAGGAACCTGTGTTTCCAGTTTTTGGAGAATTTGTTGGTGGAGGGCTTGATGTTGGATAAATTTATCCAGGAATTCCCCGACTTGCTCATTTTCTTCAGCCCTTTCCCTGATTTTTTCAGTAACTTGTTTTGCCTCTTCCAATTCTACCTGATAGTTTTGAATTGCTTTTTCCACCCTTTCTTTGGTTTTATTCTGCTCAACCATTTTTTTAACCTCAACCAGCTTTTCGTTGGCAAATTTTTCTTTAAGTTGAGCTTTTTTTACCGAATTAAAAGTGAAAAAACTCTGGATATTTCTACCCCATTCTTTTAAGAAATAAAACGGGCTGTCAGGAAGAATATTCAGATCCGACACACCAAGATCTTCGGGCGTTACTTCCGTTGTCTCTTGAGCGATTACCAAATCGTCTTCGGGCACGTCTTGGGATCCTTCGACTTCTTGTTCTTGGGCCAAGACCGTTCCGGCCCCGAGAGTTAAAATTGTGATGATTAAAATTAATAGATATTTCATAATTTGAATAACTTGATTTTCTTGAATCGACCTTTGTGCTCAATGAAACTGAAGTTTCATTTCGACCTTCGTTTCCGCATATATTAATTATTGTGTGGAAACTCGGTTAGTGGATTTCTTCTTTTTTCTCTTTCAAAAAGTATCTCCACTGCTCGATAAACTCAACAAATATCTGAAAGGGCATATCAATCAAGTAGCTGAAGAATTTTGCTATAGCATTATATCTTTTCCAACGCGAGGATAGCCATTTTCCCAACTGAGTAATGGGGATGGCAAAAACATCTAAAATAAAGTAGAAAAAGTTTTCTTTCGTTTCAACCACCTGTAATTCTTTGGCCCGCCCTCTAATTTTTGTGCCAGCAAAGGTAATCAAAGAAATAAAGATTATAAAGATTATATGGGAAGTAGCAGGCAGATTTATTTGTTCTAGCCCCCAAACCACTAAACCGACAAAAAGCACAAAAGCGAAAATATAGAGTAGGGTGATAAGAAATGAAATTACAATATTTCTCTTTGGGTAAATTTTTATCTCGTAAATGTCTTTTCTTTTTTCTTCGTAAGCAATCTTCATCACTTCCATTATGACCAGTTCTAAGTTCTCTTTTTTAGGAGGCCTGATAGTAATAATTAAAAGAAACATCAAAAAGGTTGGTACAAATATGTCTATGGCAATAGCTAAGAGGCTAAATTGTCCTAAAACAAACTTAGCTAAAGGTATTTCTATTACATAAAGAGAAACGATGTTGGTGAGAAAAATTGAAAGGGTGGCGTAGAAAGCAGCTCTGCCTAATCTTGATCGCAAAGTGGTTGCCCTTTGGTTGTAGGCCTGTCTGATAGATGTTTCCAAAAGTTCTGGTTGGGAAAGTTTTTCTCCTGCCCCCATCGGGTCTCCAGAAAGAATATCTCCTAAAATCAAGTAAGGAGTGTCATATCTTTCGCAAATTTTATAGAATTTATCAGCTAAAGGATGACTTAAATCTTTTTCCAAACTTTCTCTTATTGAATAAATATTCCTGGCAATTTCTTCCAGTTCTGGTTGGGAAAGATTATGCCAGTCGGGATAGCGTTTGGTTAAAATATGGTAGCTGATTAAAGGAGCATCAAAATTAAACAAACTTCTTTGAACGGCAATGTAAACCTGGATAATTTTCTCTTGCCCAGAAACATCCTTACCGATTGAAACAATTCCTTTTCTAACAACCATCCTTCCATTCAGTAATTCTGTCGCATATTCAATCAGGGATTTTTCTTTAATCGGCGGGTCTAAAGTTTCTTCTATCTCACAAGCAGCGATTTCTAAAATCCAGTCCTGAAACCGGATAGTCAGTTTTTCTTTAGGCGCTGGGGGAGTATTGTCCAGAATATAAAGATATTTATCAATAATTCTTTGGACTTCTTCAATCTTTGACTCAGGAATTTTGTCGTTTTGGAAGTGGCCCCCTCTGATTAATTCATAAACCAGGGGAGAAGCAATATTATTGCCATTCCTCCTGAAAATCAACCTTCTTTTAGCCATTCTTTCAATGGCTGTTTTTCTGAAAAGATGTTCTTCTTTCCAGTCAACGACTCCCCTTATTTTTTCATAGAAAGCAGCTACCTTAGAGGCTACTTCATCAACATGAATAGTAGCTGATCCTTCACTTATTTGAAGGGATTGATGCCAGGTTTGGTACTGCTGGACTAGTTTTTGGGTTGGTTGAGAAGTTGTTGACATTGTTTTAAAAATGTATTTAACTTTTGAGGACCTGTATCTCCTTTTCCTCTTTCTCTTATTCTTACTGACTTGGATTTTATTTCTTTATCGCCGACAACCAAAAGATAGGGGATTTTCTGGATTTCTCCTTCTCGGATTTTCTTGGAAACCGTTTCATTCTCATCTTTTAATTTTACCCTTAGTCCATTATCCAGGGCGAGGGCTTGAAGGGTCTGTGCATATTTTTTGTGCCGGTCGCCAATTGGTATTACCCAAATTTGTTCAGGGCATAGCCAAAAAGGCAAGCTGCCTGCATGGTATTCAAGCAATACCCCAATAAACCTTTCTAAGGCTCCCAGAAGGGCTCGGTGAATCATTATCGGTCGCTGTTTCTTTCCCGATTTCGCAATATAAGTCATATTAAATCTTTCAGGAAGATTGAGGTCAACCTGGATAGTGGAGAGTTGCCAAGCACGGCCCAGAGAGTCTTTTATTTTAACATCTACCTTTGGCCCATAAAAAGCCCCACCTCCTCGGTCAACCTCGTATTTCAATTTTACCTTTCCCAAAGCATATTTCAAAGAGCTTTCAGCTTTTTTCCAAATTTTGGGCGGTCCAACGGACTTTTCCGGTCTGGTGGAAAGATAAACATCAAAATCTCTAAAACCAAAAGCTTTGAATATTTTTAGGGTTAATTTAAGAATAGAAGAAAGCTCTTCTGAAAGCTGGTCTGGAGTGCAGATAATGTGAGCATCGTCCTGGGTAAACCCTCTTACCCTGACCAGGCCAAGAAGGGTGCCCGATCTTTCATATCTATAGACAGTACCCATTTCAGTATAACGAATAGGCAAATTCTTGTAGCTTCGGATATCTGTTTTGTAAATAGCAATATGGAAGGGGCAGTTCATCGGCTTTATCTGGTAGTCATCCTTTTCTTCTTTACCTATTTCTTTCATGTGTATAGGAGGCAGCATATTTTCTTTATAAAAATCAGTGTGGCCAGAAGTTTTCCAGAGATTGAGTTTGGCGATATGGGGAGTATCAACCATCTGATAGCCCGCTTTCAGGTATTCTTGCAAGGCATAGTCCATAATAGTCTTTTTCAAAATTGCTCCATTTGGATGCCACAAAATAAGGCCAGGCCCCACATTTTCGTCAATATGGAACAAATCCATTCTTTGGGCCAATATTCTGTGGTCTCTTTTTTCCGCTTCTGCCTCTCTTTTGAGGTGGTTTTCCAACTCTCTTTTGTTTTTAAAAGTTATTCCGTAAATCCTGGTTAACATTTCGTTTCTTTCTGATCCTTTCCAATAAGCCCCGGCAACCTTTGTTAATTTAAAGCTGTCAATAATTTCTTTGGCTTGCCCTGAATGTAGCTGAAGGGTTGATTTGACATGGGGTCCTTTGCATAAGTCTGCAAAACCACCGCTTTTATATATAGTTACAGTTTTACCCGGAAGGTCTGCTATTAACTCTAACTTGTAGGGTTGGTTTTTAAATAGTTTCTTTGCTTCTATTTTGGATACTGTTTTTTTCTCAAACTTAATATTTTCTTTAATCAGTTCTTTCATCCTCTTTTCAATCTTGGGCAGATCAACTTTAGTAGGGGACTTTTCGGGAAAATCAAAGTCATAATAAAAACCGTTTTCAATCGCAGGTCCCATACCAAACTTAACTCCAGAGTATAGGTCTTTGACAGCAGCTGCCATTATGTGAGCTAATGAATGACGTATGGTTTCTATATTCATGTTTCTATAATCTCTTCGACTTCTTCACAAATTAATTTAGGAACTCCGTTTCTTGAATCCATCCTGCCAGAGACCATGACAATCTTGTTTTCCTGGAAAAGGGCCGGACTCTTTTCAATTATACCAGGAAAGACAATTACCTCAATTTTATCGGTTAAATCTTCCAGATTTACAAAAAGCATTGGCCGGCCGGTTTTGGTGATTATTTTTTTAATCCCAGAGATAATTCCTCCCACTTTTACTGTCTTTTTAGGATAGGGATTGGAGACCTTTTCAATCGGGGTAACGTTTTTTTCTAAAATTTTTCTAAAATTCTTTAAAGGATGGCTGCTAATAAAAAGACCCAACAACTCCTTCTCCCAAGCCAGTCTTTCTTTTTCTGAAGCAGGTTTAGCTGTAGCCAACCTGAATTCATGGTTAAAGGTGGCTCCGTCAAAAAGACCACTTTGACCATTAGCTTTATTTTTTTGGCCTTCTCTAGAATATTCCAAAATATTTTCCAGGTTGAATAAAAGCTGATTCCTTTCTACCATTTTATCAAATACACCTGCTTTAATTAAGCTTTCCAGGGATTTTTTATTCAGGTCTCTAGAATTGATTCTGGAAATGAAATCTTGGATAGAGGTGTAGTGGCCGTTCTTTTTTCTTTCTTCAACAACTATTTCAACAATATT
>CAZUVP010000024.1:0-6487 GCA_964623855.1 uncultured Candidatus Saccharibacteria bacterium
AATACGATAAAGAGGAACCCTGATGGTCGAGTTTTTGTCGGCGTTGACAGCGGGTCTGGGCAGTTGGTCAGGCCTATGATGTACGGTTCTTTCCATCCTGTTACGAACATCTCCAATCCAAATGGTGAAAAAGAAATAGTTGATATCGTCGGCAACATTTGTGAAAGCGGCGATAAATTTGCAGAAGAACGAGAGATCCAGGAGGCAAGAGAAGGCGACCTGATCTTAATAGGGGTCGCGGGGGCTTACGGATTTTCCATGTCTTCAAACTACAATATGAGACCGAAACCACCCGAAGTTCTGGTAAAACCAGGTGGCATCCTGCAATCTATCAGACAAAGAGAAACCATAGAAAAAATAACAGGAGGTAACTAAGCAATGATTAACATCGGTATTGTCGGGTACGGCAACATGGGGAGAGGTGCCATAAAGGCGGTCGGGCAAAATAGCGACATGAGACTGGTAGCTATTTTTACCAGGAGGCCAGAGCAGGTAAAAGCGGACGTAGGGGATATTCTTGTGCTTCCCGCCGAAGGATATGTATTGCCAAAAGGTCTTAAAATAGACGTGGCTGTCCTTTGCGGCGGCAGCAAGGAAGACATCCCGATCCAGGGGCCGGAGTTTGCAGCAAAGTTCAACACCGTGGATGGTTTTGACACTCATGCAGACATTCCGGACTACTTCCAGAAGATGAGAAAAGTTGCCAAAAAAAACGGCAACGTTTCTATCATATCCACCGGCTGGGACCCTGGTATTTTCTCCCTAGAAAGAATCCTTGGCGATGCCTTTTTGCCGGGGAGCAAGCCTTACACTTTCTGGGGAAGAGGAGTAAGCCAGGGCCATTCAGATGCTGTCAGGAAACTTGAAGGCGTACTGGACGCTCGTCAGTATACCATTCCGTTTGAGGAGGCAATCAAACGGGTGAGATCAGGAGAAACGCCAGATTTCTCCAAAAGAGAAATGCATAGGCGCCTGGTCTACGTTGTGGCCGAGGAAAAAGCAGATAAGCAGAAAATAGAAAAAGGCATCGTTGAGATGCCGAAGTACTTCGAGGAGTATAATACCGAAGTGATCTTCATCAGCATGGAGGAGATGGAGAGAGATCATTCTGCTTATCCCCATGGAGGGTTTGTTATGACGTCGGGAATGACCGGCAGCGGCAACAAGCAGGTTATTGAGTACGGGTGTCAGCTGGTAAGCAACCCGGAATTTACCGCCTCCGTGCTTGTCGCCTGTGCCAGGGCAGCCTATCGATTAAACCAAACGAAATATCGTTGGCTGTTATTCTTCAAGAAGAAGTCCAGTGGAGCTTTCACCTTATTGGATATTCCATTGGGGTTCTTGAGCCCTCATTCTCCTGAAATCCTGAGAAGCAGGTTCATGTAACCTAAACAAGCAAAAGTTTCCTACTAGTAAAACACGAAGGAAGCTTGGAGCCCATCTTTTATAGATGGGCTCCACTGTTTTGTGGACAAAAAGCAAAAAATCTGGCAGAATAGACATCAAAGAGGATAAATCCTCTTTTCCACCTTCATTTTTAATTATAAAAATTTGGTATATGAAGAAAGTTGTTCTTGGAGGGACATTTGACATCTTGCACCAGGGCCACAGAGCTTTATTAAAGAAAGCTTTTTTTTTAGATTCATCGCCTAGGGTTACTATCGGCCTGACTTCTGACAAAATGGCGAAAAGATTAAAAAGAAGAAAGATCAGAAGTTTTTTGCAAAGGAAGAAAGAGCTGGGGGATTTTATTAAAAAAGAATTTTCTAAAAAAGCTAAAATCATAAAGATTGAAGACAAGTTCGGGCCTGCCTTAAAGGAAGATTTCGATTATATTGTTGTCTCATCCGCCACTTATAAAACAGCTGTTTTGATTAATAAAAAGCGCCGGCAGAAGAATAAAAAAATAATCAGGATAATTGAGATAAAAATGGTCTTGGATAAAAAGGGAAAACCTTTATCATCCACAAGATTATGGCAAAAGAAAAAATAAGATGAAGCAAACTACTCTTTGTGTTATAACCAGAGGAGAGGGGGAAGACAGGGAAATTCTTTTGGCAATGAAAAAGAGAAAGTTTGGAGTAGGCAAGTGGAATGCGGCCGGCGGCAAAATGGACAAAAAGAAAGGGGACAAGAATATTTTAGACGCTGCAATAAGAGAGACGAAAGAAGAAATTGGAATAAAGGTAAAAGATTTGGAGAAAGTAGCTGTTTTGAGCTTTCATTTTCCCTATATCCCGAAAGAAGACGATTGGGACCAGGATGTCCATGTGTTTTTGGCGAAAGATTGGAGGGGACAGCCAAAAGAGTCAGAAGAGATGGCGCCCAAATGGTTTAAGCTGGCAGATATACCTTTTGCTGAAATGTGGGACGATGACAAGTTTTGGCTGCCTGGAATTTTGAAAGGAGAAAAGCTCAGAGCTAAGTTTATTTTCAAAAAAGGGGAAATTATTGATAAGCATATTATTGAGCAAGCAGACAGACTGTAAATATATACTGAAATACAAACACCGCTTACTTTTATTTCAGCGGTGTTTTGTTTCGGAGTTCTTTCTCAGAGAATCAGGAATAGAAGCCTAATCTCTGGTAAAGATGTGGGCTGGAAACGATATTCGGTTCCAGTTTGGCTGTTGCGAATTGAGGCGGGACAATACTGATCTTTATATTCGGGTCGGGAGAGTTTATCAGAAAGCGGAATTCAACTGGCTTTTTCCACATAAAAGTGGAAATTATAGCATAGTGCCTTCCGCTTTTTATTATTGACTCGCCGCCCTCATACCAATCAGTTCCTTCAAAGTTCAGAAAGGGGATTACCAGTTTGAACCCTACCAACACTTTGAAAGGGGAATTTGCCTCAATACAGATATTCCTCATGCCTTTTTCCTTGTTGCCTTTCCAGTAAAAGTCCAGCTTCTTTAGGAATCCTTCCGAAGCTACGAACTGGTCGTGGCGCCGGAATTTCCTGAGCATTTCCTTTCCCAGAAACAAGGCAATAAAGAAGAATATAACAGCCAGGACTACAATTACAATCAGCCCCCAAATCATTTGAACACCTCCAACTTTTATAGCGTACAATTGTGTATAATTATACAATATTATTCTCTTTTTGTCAAATAACAGAGGCGAAGCCTCCCTCACTTTTTAAGTGGACAGAATGGATTGAAAGTGGCAGAATGAAGGCGATGAGGAAGCTTAAGAAAAAACCCGTAAATACCGCCGAAAAACGCAGGCCCACGCGCGCCTGGACTTTGGCCACCCGGTTAAAATACCGGAAAATCAAATCAAAAAAGGTCTGAGATATTAACTATTAATCATTAAAATTATGATATTTTCATACTCTCCAATTTTAGGAATAATTTTCTTTCTTATTTTAGTTTCCATTAAACAGATTACCCAGTATGAAAGAGGGGTCAGATTCACTTTCGGAAGGTATTCCGGGATGATGAATCCCGGCTGGAGACTGGTCTGGCCGATAATCCAGTTTTACAAAAAAGTGGATTTAAGGGTAAAAGCGGTGGATGTTCCAAACCAAGAGGCGATTACAAAAGACAATATTTCTGTCAGCGTAAACGCAGTCATCTATTACAAAGTCAGGGATGCTTCCAAAGCCATTCTGGAAGTGGAGAATTTCTTTTACGCCATTACCCAGCTGGCCCAAACCACAATGAGGAATGCCGTGGGCCAGGTTGATTTGGACGGACTGCTTTCTGCCAGAGATAAAGTTTCAGAAAACATAAGATTAATTATAGACAAAGCCACTGATCCCTGGGGGATTGAAGTGCTTAACGTGGAGTTAAAAGACATAACTCTGCCCGAAGAAATGAAAAGGGTGATTGGTAAGCAGGCTGAAGCAGAAAGAGAGAAAAGGGCAATAATCATAAAAGCTGAAGGTGAGGTGATGGCAGCAAACAATATGGCAAAAGCCGCCGACACTTTATCGGGGTCCAAAGGAGCTCTTCATTTAAGAACTCTCCAGTCCATCAACGATATCAGCTCTGACCAGTCAAACACGATTGTCTTTGCGGTACCACTGGAAATTCTTAGGGCTTTTGAAAAATTCGGTAAAAAAGAAGAATAGAAAAACTAAAAGGTCGCCATAAAAACTAAATATTTCAATTACTATGACACAAGTTGTAAAAAAAGACGGCACAAAAGTACCTTTTGATGCCGAGAAAATTAAAAAAGCGATTTCTGCCGCAGCCGACCAGGCTGGCGTAACAGAAGAAAGGAAAAATGAAGTGGTAGAACAGGTGACAGCTAAAGCTGTTCAAATGGCAGAAGAAAAAGAAGAAGTCACCACTGCCGAAATCAGAGAAAAAGTTCTGGGAGATTTGGATGAAACAGAGCCTTCCATCTCGGAAGCTTGGCGGAAGTACGACGCAGAAAAGGAACAAGCTCAAGAGTAACTCTTAGTACAAAACAAAAACCCCTTCGATAAACTCGGGGGTTTTTGTTTTTAGGATTATCTCCCGAAATCTCTGCGAGGAGGTCTCCTTTTTGCGTAACAGTCCTTACAGTAAATAGGCCTACCTTCACCTGGTTCAAATGGGAGTTCTGTAATTTCAGCTCCGCATTCTGTACATTTCCAGTTGCCTTTTACCATGGGACGAGGAGAAAAACCTCTGTCAGATTTTGATTTGTCAAAATCCATAATTATTTTCTTTGCTTTTTTGCTTTAATTAAAAAGCGACCTTTTCGATAGCCGCTTACTTAAAAATTCAATTAAGGTTTCGGACTTATCGTCAATGCCCAGTATACACCACCCATTTTTTTTGTCAAATGAAAAATGAAGTTTTGGTTTCATCGCACAAAGGGAGATTTTTTGCTATAATAAATTAAGTTTATGGAATTAAAGCAATCTTTTCTAAAAACCCTGAATGGTTTCAAACAGATGACCCCTATCCTGATAGGGGTGCTTTTACTTGTAAGTTTATCCTTAAAAGCTATTCCCAAGAGCTTTTATACCAATGTTTTTACCGGTAACAATTTGCTTGATCCTTTGCTTGGGGCTGTTGTTGGAAGCGTGGCTGCAGGAAACCCTGTGACCAGTTATATTATCGGGGGGGAGTTTTTAGAGCAGGGAATTAGCTTATTGGCCATTACGGCTTTTATTTTAGCCTGGGTAAGTGTCGGAGTAATACAGCTGCCGGCCGAATCTTTAATGTTGGGCAGGAAATTTGCTTTGGTGAGAAACGGTATAAGCTTTCTGACGGCTTTGGTGGTTTCTATTTTAACTGTTTTAACCTTAACTTTAGTATGATTAATAAAATTTTAGAGAAAATCGGCAGTCAGTGGATTTTTCTGATATTGGTAGTTTTTCTTTATCTGATTTTATGTTTCTTCAATCTTTCTTTAGTAAAGGAATCATTGGTTGGCTTTACAGATCTCTTTTTAAAGATTATTCCAGCTTTTGTGGTAGTCTTTTTCTTAATGTTTGTTTTTTCTTTATTTTTCGATTCCAAAAAGACTTCGGAATTAATAGGCAGGCAGGCCGGAATCAAAGGCTGGTTGATTGCTATTATAGGGGGAATTATTTCCATGGGCCCGATTTATATGTGGTATCCCTTACTGGCTGACTTAAGAGAAAAGGGTATGAGAAATGCTTTTATCGTCGTTTTCTTATATAATCGGGCGGTTAAAATACCTTTGCTGCCGATGATGATTTATTATTTCGGTTTGCCTTTTGTTGTTATCCTTACTTTTTATATGATTTTGTTTTCCATTATCAATGGAATTTTGGTCGGCAAAATCGTAAAACAAAACTAAACTATGAAAATTGCTGTAGCTACAATAGAGAAAAACGTGGATTCGGAGGTCAGTCAGAGAGCCGGCCGGGCTCCTTATTTTTTGGTGTTTAACGAAAAAGGAGAACTGCTGGAAGAGATTAAAAATCCTTTTACTGTTGGTGGCGGTGGAGCCGGGATAGCGGTAGCCAAGATGCTGGCTGACAAAGGCGTAGAAGCTGTTATAGCAGGAAGCATCGGAGGTAATATGATGACTGCCCTAGAAGAAAGAGGGCTGAAGGCTTACCAGAGAGAGGGAAAAGCCAAGGAAGTTTTAAAGGAAGTTTTAGAGGAGATAATCTCGCAATAAAAACACCCAACTCTTTTTATTTTGTCGAGGCCTCGCCTCTGTCATTTACCTGAGCGTCAGCGAAGGGTGGAGATGAACGGACATTCATCGACTTTCGGGTGGACAAAAAAAGATGAAAAATGTAAAATAGTCTATAAGTAAATAGTTCATTGGAGGTGAATAATGGCTGCAAAAGCGAGGTTTCCGCCTGCCTTTACTGACGAAGGAGGAGTGCAGATTCCTTATTTGCCCTCAGAGAGGGAGATGAAGAATTGTGCTTGGGCAAAGAGAGCCAAAGCCGAGTGCCCGAGGAAAAAGGGAGAAACGGCCGGACCAATCGGAGGTCCTCAGGACTTGGTCACATGCGCTAGTTGCTCTTATCATCCTCAGAGGCTGGTAGTCTCTGGCAGTGCCC
>CAZUVP010000025.1:0-4870 GCA_964623855.1 uncultured Candidatus Saccharibacteria bacterium
TTTAATCTTTTCTCTGGAAATTGCAAGGTCTTTGGCTTTTTCTTCTGAAATATCCGCTTCCACTTCAACCCTATCTCTGACTTTACCGTTTACCTGAATAACCAAATCAATCCTTTCTTCTTTTATCAACTCCTTATCGTGGGTAGGCCATTTTTGATTATGGACACTATTTTTATTGCCAATTTTATGCCAAAGCTCTTCGCTTATATGTGGAGCAAAGGGGGCAAGAAGCAAAAGCAGTATCTTATAATGCTGAGTACTCAGCTTTTTTTCCTTCTCCATCGCATTAGCAAAAATCATCAAGGCAGAAATTGCCGTATTATATCTTAAATCTTCTATATCTTCTGTCACCTTTTTAATAGTTTTGTGGGCTATTATTTTTATCTCCTTATTCTCAATTTTTGAATCCAGTTTCTCCCGTAGCTTCCAAACTTTATTTAAAAATCTAGCAGTACCCTGCACTCCCCTATCTTGCCAATCTCCACCCTGAGAAAAGGGACCCAAAAACATTAAATACATCCTCAAAACATCTGCCCCATAACTTTTATAGTAAGCATCAGGGTTAACAACATTACCCTTAGATTTTGACATTTTTGCCCCCTCCTTGGTCAGTAAACCGTGAGCTCTAAATTTTGAAAAAGGTTCTTCAAAATCAATAAAGCCAAGCTTGTTTAGGGCCATTGTTATAAATCTGCTATACATCAAATGCAAAACAGCATGCTCTTGACCACCAATATACATATCAACAGGCAGCCATTTCTTAGTAGCCGTTCTGTCAAAAGGTATATTATCAAAATTTGTCGAAGGATATCTTAAGAAATACCAGGCTGAATCCAGAAAAGTATCAGAGACATCCGTCTCTCTTTTGGCTTTACCTTTGCATTTTGGGCATTTTATATTAACAAAATTAGCAAGCTTACTTAAAGGAGATTCTCCTTTTGGCCTGAAATCTTCTACATAAGGAAGGAGAACTGGTAAATCTTTTTCTGGCACCGGGACTATTCCGCACTTCTCGCAATAAATAATAGGGATAGGTGCCCCCCAATATCTCTGGCGAGAAATAAGCCAATCTCTCAAATGGTAATGTACGACACTTCTGCCAATCTTTCTTTCAACCAACCACTCTGTTATTTTTTTAATTGCCTGGGTATTATTTAAACCATTGATAAAAGCAGAATTAATATGCTCCCCATCACCAGTATAAACCATAATAAAACTTAAACCTTTCTTTCCTATCTCTAAAGTAAAATCGTTGCCTTGAATAATTAAATCGTAGTCCTTGGGACTTCCTATTTTAGCTGACTTTAAAAGCTCTCTGATCTTCTTGATTCTACTGATATCGAAACTGTAAACTCTTACGGTTGGGGTTGCATATTCCATAGGTTCGCCCATGTCGCGTAATTTTTGGGCCACTTCTCTTTGATCCTCATCGTAAATATAAACACTAATTACTCCCTGTACTTTTGGTTTTTTGATAACTTTAATAATGGGTATTTTGAATTTCTTAGCAAACTCAAAATCTCTGTTGTCATGAGCAGGAACTGACATAATAGCTCCCGTACCATAAGTTATCAGGACAAAATCAGAAATGTATATAGGAATCTCCTTCTTGTTTACAAGATTTATTGCTGTTAGCCCTTTCAGCTTGACTCCGGTTTTCTCTTTTATTAACAGACCCCTTTCAAATTCAGTCTTCGTCTTTGTTTTCTCAATATATCTCTCCACCTCTTTATAATTCTTAATCTTATCTTTCAATTCTCTGATTAAGCTGTGTTCTGGGGCTAAAGCAAGAAATGTTGCCCCAAAGATAGTATCAGATCTGGTAGTAACGATGGGAATCTTTCTTTTGACTTCCTTTATCTCAAAAAGAATTTCTGTCCCTTCTGATTTCCCTATCCAGTTTTTTTGAGTGGCTTTAGTATTTTCTGACCAATCTATCCGATTTAAGTTCCTAAGCAATTTTTCAGCATATTTTGTAATCCTAAAGAACCACTGTTCCATTTCTTTTTGAACAACTTGATTATCACACCTTTCACATTTTCCGTTGATAACTTGCTCGTCTGCCAAAACTGTCTTGCAAGATGGGCACCAATCAACTGGCGCTTTTTTTCTATAAGCCAAACCTGCTTTGAACAATTGCAAGAAAAGCCATTGAGTCCATTTGTAGTATTTAGGATCCGTAGTATTTAATTCATGCCTCCAATCAAAAAGACAACCTAAATTCTTGAGCTGTTTTCTGAAATTCTCAACATTTTTCTTGATGAGAATTTTAGGATGAATCTTTTTCTTAATAGCAAAATTCTCTGAATGAATGCCAAAAGCATCAAATCCCATAGGCTCAAATACATCAGACCCTTGCATTCTTTTGAAGCGACCGTGAATATCAGAGCCAGTAAAGGCATAGACATTTCCCACATGAAGTCCTTCAGCAGAAGGATAAGGAAACATCATTAGATTATAATAAGGGTTCCTCTCTTTCTTTAAGTCAATCTGGAAAGTACCTTCTTTCTCCCAATATTTCTGCCACTTAGGCTCAATTTGACGATGAAGTTTACCCCATTCAGGGTTTTCCTTCATCTTCACCCTTCGCTCGGCTTTGCCTCGCTCGGGTTCTTGAGGATTATAATTCATAATTTAAATAGTTTTTTGGCATTTTCAGTAGTAATTTTAGATATTTCTTCATAGCTTATATTCTTAATTTTGGCAATTTCCTTAGCTATGTGTCTTATATATATAGGTTCATTCCGAGGACCCGCCTTCGCTAAGGCTTCGGCGGGCAAGGGAGGTGTTAAATAAGGACAGTCAGTTTCTATAAGTATTCTCTCTAAGGGAGTTTGTTTTATCGCCTCATTCAAATCCAACTTATAGATAATGCCATTAAATCCTAGATAATAACCCATGTCTAGATATTTCTTTGCCTGCTCTAAAGTACCGGTGAAACAATGAACCACCCCCTTAACGTCTGTGTACCCTTTCAGCATTTCTATTAAATCATCATGCGCCATACGACAATGAAATATTACAGGTAAATCAAAATCTTTGGCTAAATCTAATTGGGATAAAAGAGCTTTTTTCTGTTTTTCTTTAAACTGTTCAATTTTGGTTTTGGTTTTTGGCTTCCAGTAATAATCAAATCCCATCTCACCAATAGCCACTACTTTTTCTGACTGGGCCAGCTTTTTGTAAATTTCTAAGTCAAACTCTTCTTCTTTGGAATTGAACTGAATTTCTTCTGGATCTTCTTTAATTTTTACCAAACCAGTTTCTAAATGAATCGGGTGGAGACCGATAGCGGCATAAACTCCTTTTTCATATTTCTCTGCGATTTCCACCGCTCTCTTGCTTGTTGCATACTGGGAACCAACATTTATCATCCAGACATCATTAGCTAAGGTTCTCTTTATCACCTCGTCAACATCGTCTTTGTAGGCACTAAAATTCAAATGTGCGTGAGTGTCAATTAACATCAGATTCTAGGGAACAAGGACTTGCTCCTTTTTGTTTTTAATTGTTTTTGAATTTTCTCTGCGGTTTCTGGTAAAAATGGCTGCAATAATGCCGAAATCTCTCCAATAGAAAACAACAAATCATTAATGACTTTTTCTTTCTCCCCTTCCCAGGGTTTTTCTTTTTCAATATACCTGTCGCAAGAACTGATTAACTCCCAAATGGCAACTAAGGCCTCATTAAATTTAAGCTCTTCCAGAGCCTTTTTATATTTCTTTTGGAATTTGGCAATCGGGATTTGTTTGGGATTTGGTCCGCTGGCTGGCGGATTGGATTTGGAATTTTTCGCCATTGTTATCACTCTGGCTACTAAATTCCCCAAGCCCTTGGCTAAATCTGAATTATATCTCTGTTCAAACTTTTCATAAGTGAAATCGCCGTCTTCTGTTGAGGGAATCTCTCTTAAAAGAAAATATCTGACAGGGTCTGTGCCGTATTTTTTAACCAACTCAAAGGGATCAACAATATTCCCCAAACTTTTGGACATCTTCTGGCCGTCAACCGTAATGAAACCGTGGACAAATATAACCTTGGGCAGCTTTAGCCCCAAAGAAAGCAATATCCCCGGCCAAATCAGACAATGGAATTTCTGAATATCTTTTCCAATACAATGGATATCAGCTGGCCAGAATCTTTTGAACCTATTGCTGTTCTTGGAATAACTTAAAGCGGAAATGTAGTTTGTTAAAGCATCTGCCCAGACATAAATGGTATGTGCATCGTCGTCTGGCACGGGTACTCCCCATTTCAAATCTTTTCTTGGGCGGGAAAAACTGATATCCTCCAGTCCCTGCTTGGTAAAACTAAGCATTTCATTTTTTCTTCCCTCAGAGATGATTTTAATGTCTCCTTTCTGAATAATCTTTTCTATTTCTTTTGAATATTTGGACAGTCGAAAGAAATAATTTTCTTCTTCAATACTCTCGGGCTTCTTCTGATGGATAGCACATTTGCCACCAATTAAATCTTTTTTAGTAATAAAAGCTTCGCACCCCGAACAATAAAGACCCCTGTATTTCTTTTTGTAAATATCTCCCCCTTTTTTTAATTCTAACCAAACCTTTTTTACTGATGGCCAGTGATTCTTCCGGTCGCTAGTCCTAATAAAGTCATCGTTCGACAGGTTTAAAATCTTTTTTAGATATTTAAACTTAGCGGAAAGTTCATTGCAAAATTTTTCAGGGGTTTTTTTATTCTCCTTTGCTGCTTTAACCACTTTTTGTCCGTGTTCATCTGCTCCGGTTAAAAAGAAAACATCTCTATCCAAAAGCCGCTGATATCTGGCAATAACATCGGCTTGAATAGATTCTAAAGCAAACCCCAAATGAGGAGGGGCGTTAGTATAAGCAATACTGGTAGTAAC
>CAZUVP010000025.1:4970-6053 GCA_964623855.1 uncultured Candidatus Saccharibacteria bacterium
CGCCAGCTGGCGGATTTTCAATTTCCTTAATTACCTCTTCTATTTTTCCCCTATAGATTGTTTCAAACTTCTTTGTCAGCTCTCTGCAAACCATAATATTTCTATTAAAACCTGCTAACTTCAATTCACCCAGTGCTTTAACTATTCTATATGGTGATTCATAAAAAATAACAGGATGTTTTAAATTAACTATTTCGTCGAAAAACTTCTTTCTTTTTTTCTTAGTTGGTGGAAAGCCTAAAAATAGAAAACTGTCCATCGCAAATCCAGAAACAGAAGCTGCAGCAACCACTGCTGAAGCTCCGGGAATCGGCACAACCTTGACTGAAAGAGGCGAAGCCTCGGCCACTCTCTCTATGAGTTGGTTGCCGGGGTCGGAGACGCCAGGAGTTCCCGCATCGGAAACCAAAGCTAAGCTCTTCCCCTCTTTCAAAAGGTTAAGAATGTAATCTACTTTTTTTAATTTACTGTGCTGATGATAACTCAGAGTTTCTGTTTTGATTTGATAATATTCTAAAAGTCTTTTGGTAACTCTGGTGTCCTCGCACAAAATTAAATCAACCCCCTTTAGTGTTTCTATAGCTCGGAGGCTGATGTCTTTAAGATTGCCAATTGGAGTAGCTACAATATAAAGATTGGACATCACAACACTATTGGTTTTTCTTCTTTCTTTTTCTTTAAGAAATCTCTTAAAAATTCAAATAAAATACCGGCCAAAGGAATAGCTAAAACAGCTCCCAGAATTCCCAAAAGTTTAGCCCCCACGGCTAAAGATAATAAAACTAGGGCTGGGGGCAAGCCGACAAATTTCTTGGTTAAAACGGGAGAAATGATATTGCCTTCAATCTGCTGGATTAAAATAAAGACGATTAAGATAAAAAGGGCTTTTAGCCAGGAGTCTAAAACAACGAAACTAAAAATTACGGCTCCAGCGAAAATTGGCCCCAAAACAGGAATAAAATCCAGAACAGCAGCAAATAAGGCCAAAACAAAGGCGTATTTTACATTAAACAAAGAAAGGGCAATAAATACAGCCACTCCAACAAAAAGAGCAATCAAAACCCGACTGCCAAACCAGCCGGA
>CAZUVP010000026.1:0-6041 GCA_964623855.1 uncultured Candidatus Saccharibacteria bacterium
TCTCCCTTCCCTTGCCGGAAAATGCAACTTTTCTTACTTCTTTTGTTATTTCTGTCAGGTAATCAAGTAGTAAACTTTTGATTTTTTTATTATCCATAGAGATGAAAATACCCTCCAATTTTATCACCAAGGAACTTGGCTGTCAACTTATGACCTCGGAAAAAGCTTCTATAAATTTCTCCGTATCTTTGAGGCTCCCGATACTAACTCTTACTGATTTCCTGTCGTCGGGACCTACTTTTGGTCTAACTAATATTCCTTTTCCCTTCAGTTTCTCTATTACTTCTTCGGGATTTTCTATTTTAATAAAAAGAAAGTTGGCTTTGCTCGGAAAAAAATAAATATCTTTCTCTTTTAAGAAATTTTCTAATTTCGGCTTAGACAGCTCCATTACTTCTTTTATGTAATCTTCTATATAGCCTTTGTTTTCTAAGGCGGCTGAAACTGCAGTTTTGGCAAACATATTTACGTCATAAGGCCCCCTGATTTTTGACAATTCCTGAATATTATTTTCTTGAGAAATCACATACCCCACCCTGGCAGCAACTAAACCAAATGCTTTGGCAAAGGTTCTAATAATATATAAGTTATCATATTTTCCAATTAAGTCTTTGGCGGTGACTCCAGAAAATTCAAAATAAGCTTCGTCGTGCAAAAGGGCTATATTTTTCCCCTTGGCCTTTTTTAAAATTTTCTCCACATCAGAAATCTCAGTAGAAATCCCGGTAGGATTATTAGGATTGGAAAAAATTATCAATTTTACTTTTTCATCATCCATTAATCCCAGAATTTCATCTAAAGGAAGTTCTCCTTCTTCTTTATATCTTGGCTCTAAAATCTCTGATCCTTGGATTCCAACAGACTGGTAATGCATGGCGAATTCCGGGAAAGGGATAATCGCTTTATCCCCTTCATCTAAAAAAGCTCTACATATTACGTCAATCCCCTGGTCTCCTCCATTGGTCACCATCGCCTCTCCAGGCTTTACTTCTGCGTATTTCGCAATTTTATCTTCCAGATCACCATACTCCGGATAAACCTGCAGTCTGTCGGAATCAATAAATCTTTTCAAAGCTTTTTTAACCTCCGGACTCGGCGGAACAGTCCTTTCATTAAAATCTAACAGTAAAAAATCCTTTGAGGCTCTGCCTTCCAAAGGAGGCTTATAGTGTTCCATTTTTAAGATTCTTTTCTTTATCATCGAGTTTTTAATTTATTAAAAACGAAGATCTTAGATGAAGAGCCCCGCCCTTCATCGTTCATATTAGCCCTTTTGTGCTTGGAAGTTCTTTCAACACTCTCTTTTCCTTAGAGCAGGCAACCTTCATTGCCTTACCAAATGCTTTGAATAATGACTCTGCTTTATGATGTTCATTTTCACCGTACAATACCCTTATATGGAGAGTCGCTTTAAGAGCCCTAACGAATCCCCAAAAGAACTCTTTAATTAAATCCGAATCTAAATCACCAATTTTTTCTTTTTTGAATTTGCAATCAAAATTTAAAAAAGCTCTGCCAGAAGTATCTACGGCCACGATTGAAAGCGATTCGTCTAATGGGAAAACAAAGTAGCCTGCTCGATTTATGCCTTTTTTATCACCCAAACCTTCTTTAAATGATTCTCCGAGAGAAATCCCGATATCTTCAACCGTATGATGCTGATCTATTTTGATATCCCCCTTTGCTCTTATCCTCAAATCAAAAAGGCCGTGTTTGGCAAAGTTGGTTAAGAGATGGTCTAAAAAAGGAATGGAAGTAGAAATGTCAGCATTTCCTTTTCCGTCTATGTTCAGCTCAATTTTTATATCAGTCTCTTTTGTCTTTCTTTTGACAGAGGCTTTTCTTGGCATATATCTTATTTTACTCTGATATTTTTAAAAATAAAGGGTTGACAGATTCAAAAAAGCATGTCTGAATAAAAACAGTAATCCCAAAAGGAGGTAAGGGATGTTGCCAATAAAAGGCTTTTTAATTGATAGAGATGGAGTTCTTACTATTAATGATGGCATAATACCATGGGAGCATGACCTTGGACGCCGAAGAGTGTATAAATATGTGAAAATGTCAAACCGAGGCAATTTTCCTAAAATAGGAATTTGCACAGGCAGAGAATACGGCTCTGCGGAATCCGCTCTCTTTAATATCGGCATTCCAAACTGGTGGTCTATTATTGAAAGCGGTGTTTTCCTCTTCAATCGGGCAACCAAACAGCTCTTAGAAAATCCCGCCTTAACGAAAGAGGTAAAAGAGGCTTTCCAGGAGATTTCCAGACACCGAATTCCTTCCGTACTCACTCAAGACCTTTTCATCTACCCTGGAAATCAGATATGTGTTGCTATTGAACTTATAGAAAATACCAGCATTACGATTGAACAAGCATATCAGATGATTGAAAAACAGGTAAGGGATCTTGTGCGAGAAAATTTGGTTATTCTCCATCACTCTTCCATCGCAGTAGATATAAGCCCGGCTAACATTGACAAGGCTTCCGGGGTAAAATTCCTTTGTGATGTGGAGAAAATCGACCCGAAAGAGCTTTTCGGCATAGGAGATTCTCCAGGAGATTTCCCTTTGTTTGATGCTGTAGGCCAAATCGGTTGCCCAAGCAATGCAACGTCTGAATGCAAAGAGATGGTAAAAAGAAAAAATGGAATCATTTCTAAAAAACCATATGCCGCAGGTGTAGCGGATATTCTCTATCAAGCCACGGGAGTTAGGGCAACCTAACTCCCGCTTCTATTTGTAATAACGAAAAGTTTCTCTATTCCTTTAGCTCGTTTCAAAAGATAATCTTTAAAATATTTCCTCTCGGCTTGAGTTTTAGAACTAAAGTATTTAATAATTCCCCACCAAAACATTACCAAAACATTAGTTAAAGCTCCGTAATAGATTTTCTTATCGTCAAGCTTCGTTTTATATTTTTTCTTGGCTTTGTTTAAAAATTCCTCAAAGGTTCTAAATTTAATGGGCTTGCTATAAAACAAATTGCCTCCTAAAATTATTCCCAAATCATAATGAAGACCGTTTCTGATATTAAATCCTGCGTACTCAAAATCTAAAATATATATTTTCCCATCCCGCCCCATCCTTAAATTTTCGAAAATAAGATCATTATGAGTAGACAACTTTCCTCTCAGAGGAAGTTTTTCTTTTGCTTTTTTCTCAATATATTCAATTTTCTTTATCCTTTCTATGTTCAACAATCGATTAACCGGATATTTTTTGGCCTTTCTTCTGTATTTAGAAACTTCATCTCGAAAAACATCATACGTATTAACAAACTTTACTCCGCTTGAATGAAAAGAGTGAAGAGCTTTGGCTAAAGCCTTTTGTATTTTAGGATTTTCCAAATCCTTTCCATTAATATCTTTGCCTTCAATGTATTCCATTATCATAGTTCCGTCCGGAAAATCGTATTTTTCTTTTGAGTTTAGAATATTTTTCTTATTTAAAATATATAGGAAAAAAGCCGGGATAACTCTCCGCAATTTTCTGCATTTGGTTATGGCTAAAATATTCTCCCCCTCTACTTTTCTATTTACGATATCCGTCCTTTCCCAGGGGAAACGAACGAAAAACTTTTTCTTTTTATATCCCACTATCCAGTTCCTGTTGGTCTGACCACCGGCTTTCTGCACTTTTATATTACCCGGCTGCCATTCTTTATTCAGTTTATAAATCAAACCTATATCTTTCATTGTCTTTTAGAATAAAGTGTTTTGGCCGATTATCTTTTTTCGTTCCTTTTTGGAAAAAACTCTGATTTTGCCATAAACTCCATCATACCCCGGCTCTTTTATAACATCTCCTGTCCTCGCCCTCATTATCCCTTCTGCAATTTCAGACAAAGTATTGCCTTCTAAATTTTCCCGCGGAGCATCCAGAAGAATATTAAACTCCGGACCGAACTTATCAATTAAGTTTTTATACTCTTTCTCTACTCCTTTTGTACCGGGAGAGTGACCGACCGCATCGGCTATAATCTCCTCTAAGGGAACAAGACTTTTAAATGGAATAACGACTTCTGGATTTACCCCCTCTTCCCTGTCAGCCAGCTGTTCCACTCTGTTTAGAACACCGATTGTTAATGGCTTTTCGCAAACAGGACAGATACCGTTATATTTTCTAGTTTCTTTCGGAGACAAAACTATCCCGCAGTTACGGTGGCCGTCATAATGATATTTGCCTTCTTCCGGGTGAAATTCAATTGTGTATAAAAATTTTTGAGGATCTTTATCTTTTATTGCCTGGCAAATGGCCGGATAACTTATTTCTGTATCAAAAACATTTGCTTCTCGTCCGATTTTATGGGGAGAATGGCTGTCGCTATTGGAAATCAATGTTAATTTTCGACCATCGGGCAATCGCCAAAGCATTTTAGGGTTCGCTGATAATCCTGTTTCTCCGGCATAAATATATTTAGAATAATCTTCAAAACATTCTTCTAAAGAATCAAATCCTGAACGAGAGCCAAACAAAGAAAACCAGGGAGTCATCAGATGAGCCGGGACTATTAAACACTCAGGAGAAGAATTCAAGGCAATCTTTGCTAATTCTTTAGCATCCAGCCCCAAAATCGGCCGGCCGTCAGACCGCAGATTGCCAATCCAGCCCAGCTGGGCATTAATTTTCTCAACTACCTCAAAAGAAGGAGCAAATATTAGAATGTGAATTTTTCTGACTTTGTTATTTTTAGAATAGATACAGCTAATTTCAGATGTCAAAAGGAAGCGGGTTTCTGAATCGGTTTTTTTAAACTTCAAAAGTCCGGGTTGGGCAGGTTCTAACTTTTCTCTCAAAGATTTTAACCATTCGGGGTGAGTAAAATCGCCAGTCCCCAAAACCTTAATACCCTTAATCTTTGCCCACTTATCAAGGTTGTCTAAATCCATATCCTTAGATGTTGCCCGGGAATATTTTGAGTGGAGATGGAAATCAGCAATAAATCGCATGGAATTAAACGAATTGAGAAACTGCTCCAAGAAGAAGCAGGGTTATTAAGAAATATAGCAAAAATGCTGGAATTTTTAAACTGTACTCCGGCTGGCGATCGCCCAGTTCTTTGGCTTTTTTGAAAATTAGAATAATTATTATTCCTTCTATCAATCCGATTATTGTCCCAACAAATCCAATAGTGCCAATAAAGCTCCGAAAACCGATCAGAAAAAGAATTAAAGGCAAGCCGCAAGTAAAAAGACCGGCAGTCAATTTAGAAAATTTATAGTCATAAACCAACGTATCCCTCAGATAAAGAGCTATAGCCAAAAAAGAATCTGCCAAGGTTACTACCGCTGCTAAGGCGCCCCAGAAAATAATCCCAGGCCCCAAAAACGGAAGCAATCCCTGAAAAACATCGGGAGAAGTCATTTCCCCGCTGACTCCGACTACCGTTAAGGTGAAAAATATATAAAGGGAAATAATAATTAAAAAAGAAAAAAGAATAACTTTCCTGAAATTTTTTCTCTCTTCGGTCGTTTTCAAAATTCCTCCTATTTCTGGGATCGCCGTAAAACCAATCAAAGAAAACAAAATAACTCCGTAAGGTAAAAAACTGTCCGATAAATTTATCAGACTAAAATTTTGAACATTGATATTGGGGAGAGCAAATAAAAAAATAATGATAATAATTAAAAAGAAAACCAAATTTGTAACAATTTCAGTAGGGGCTATCAATTTCATTCCTCGAAAGACAAAAAAAGATAAAATAAGCAGAAAAGACAGGCTAAAGTAAAGAGCGGGAGCGTTGATGTACGGAGAAAAGACGATCTTCAAAAAATCACCACCAATAATTATATAAGCCAAAAGGGTGCCGGTCAGCCCTATTAGGGTTGAAAAGGTTATTAAAATCTTTCCCTTTTTGCCTAAATAGAGATTGGCCAAACTAGGCAAATGATGTCTTCCTTTGGTCCTTAAAATTATTTCTCCATAAAACAGATGAATTAGAAGAAACACCGCTCCTAGAATTAAAAAATAAAAAAAACCGGGAATTATCCCGCTTTTGGAAACAACATAAGGAATTCCGAAAATTCCTGCCCCGACAA
>CAZUVP010000027.1:0-3725 GCA_964623855.1 uncultured Candidatus Saccharibacteria bacterium
CCTGAATCAAACTCTAATTTCCCCCTTATTAAATCATTAAAAACCACTTTTTTAGCCGGCACTTTAAACCTAATAACTGAGGATTTTCCCTCAGCTAAATACTTTTTAACAGTTGCCTTGTCTAAATCAGCACACTTTTCTGAATAACGAGGCGCTTCCCCGATTGACATTTGGTACTGTCTTTGGGCTTCCAACTCCTCTTCCGAACAAAAACAGTAATAGGCCTGGTTATCCGATACGAGTTTTTCAAGGTATTTTCTGTAAATTTTTCCTCTTTCGCTCTGTCTATAAGGTCCAAATCCTCCTCCTATATCAGGGCCTTCAGTCCATTCTAAGCCCAACCACTTCAGATTATCCATAATATCCTTTTCAAAAGAAGGGTCTGACCTTTCTACATCTGTATCCTCAATCCTTAAAATAAAGTTTCCTTCATTCTGCTTGGCGAAAAGATAGTTGAAAAGAGCGGTTCTGGCCAATCCAATATGGAGGAATCCGGTTGGTGAGGGAGCAATTCTTACTCTTACCTCTCCAGGTTTTATAAATTTGAAGTCATTTTCTGTCATATATTGAGATTTTATTTATAAAATCGAAAGTGAAGATGAGAATGAAGTTCTCATCGCTATTTCTATTTTCTCATTTACCCGTTAAATATTCAACAAGGTAATTGGCAATAATTCTTCCGGCCTGAGGCTTGGCAAATTCTTCACTCTTTTCTCTCATTTCCGCTAACTTTTCCGGCTGGGAGAAAAGTTGTTTTATTCGTTGGAGAAAGAAACGGGAGGTAAAGTTAGTTTCTTCAATCACTATGCCTGCTCCTTTTTCAGTAAAGGCATAAGCATTTTCTACCTGGTGGTTTTGGGCAGATTTTGCTAAAGGAATTAAAATGGCCGGCTTCCCCACAGCTGCTATCTCAAAAATACTACCAGAGCCCGCCCGGCTGACAATCAGCTCGGCTGCAGCGTAGGCTTTGCGAAGATCGGGTTCTTTTAAAAAAGGAAAAGGATGATAAAGCTTTTCCAAGTCTTTGTTATTTATCATAACCTTAGCCTCGGCTTTTACTGTTTCAAAGTTTTTTTCCCCGGTTTGGTGGATCACTTCAAAATCCTGAATGATATCTGAAAGAATCTCCAAAATTTTGTCATTTATTCTTTGTGCTCCCTGAGAACCTCCCAAAATCAAAACAACAGGTTTCTCGGAAGTTAGTTTAAAGAAGTTTTTTGCTTCTTCAGTAGACCCTCCTATCACTTCTCGCCGAATAGGGTTTCCCACCAGCACCATTTTCTTTAAAGAAAAGTACTTGGTTTTGGGAAAGGAAACAAAGATTTCTAAAGCGAATCTGGAAATGAACCTGTTGGCAATCCCGGGAGTAACATCTGATTCATGTAAAATTATGGGAACGAATAGGGCTTTGGCGGCAACTATTGGCGGGACCGAGCCAAATCCCCCTTTGGAAAAAACAATATCCGGCGCCAGAAAGAAAATATAGAAAAAAGATTGAATGATGCCTGCGGGAATCTTAAAACAAATATCAAAAACATTCTGCAAGATATTTTTCCAGTCAGAATACCTTCTGATTTTGCCTGCCAGAACATTTTTTATTTTGATATTTTCCTGAGAAAGTAAAACTTCACCAAAGTTATCTTTGGGGCCCAAATAAAAAAGCTCCAGATATTCTTTTTGTCTGCCCGTGCTGACGGGATAAATCTTTCGAATTTCCCTGGCAATAGCAATTATAGGTACTACATGGCCTCCGGTTCCCCCACCGGTAAATAAAATCTTCATTTATCGAAATAAATTAAAAATTTATTGAAGATCGAAATGAATTGTAAATTCATTGAGTATGCGCTCTGGAAGAGATATTTAATAATAAACCTACTCCTATCAGCTCAACGATTAAAGCTGACCCTCCGTAACTGACAAAGGGCAGAGGGATACCAGTTAAAGGCAAAACCCTTATCATTGCTCCAATATTAACAAAGGTTTGGATAATTATCCAGCAGGTTATTCCCAAAGCAGTTAGCTTTAAAAAGTTATTCTGGCTTTCTTTGGCTATCTTGAATCCTCGCCAGAGAAAAACCAAGAAAAGAGCGATTAAAAAGAAGCTGCCTGCAAATCCGGTTTCTTCAGAAAAAACGGCAAAGATAGAGTCAGAAATAGTTTGGGGTAAAAATCCCAGCTTCTGTGTGCCCAATCCCAGGCCTGTTCCCCAAACGCCTCCTGAGCCAATAGCGATTAAGGACTGTTTTATCTGGTAGCCAATTCCCATCGGATCAAAATCAGGATTAATAAAAACCAGAAACCGATCAATTCTGTAAGGAGCAATCTTTATTAAAGCAAAGATAACTGCGGCTCCGGCAGCAAAAATCAGGATGATGTGACGGATAGGAGTATTAATAGCAAAATACATAATAACCGCTACCGCCAGAATCACTCCCAGTGTGCTTAAGTCAGACTGCAGAATTAAAAAAGAGATTATAAAAAATAAAATAATAGCAAAGGCTATAAGGGTCTTGCCGGGATTATCCTCTTTTTTTCTTTCTTCCCGGCCGGAAAGCCAAACAGCCAAATAAAGAATAAAAGTCAGCTTCAAAAGTTCGGAAGGCTGAAAGGAAATAGGCCCAAGCCCTACCCATCTTGCGGCATTTGCAGAAGTAGAGCCGATGACTGGCAGAAAAACCATTACCATCAAAACAAGAGTTGTTAAAAGCAACGTCGGAGCCCACTTTTTTAAAACAGCCAGGTTGATTTTGTAAGCTAAAAAGCCAAGGATTAACCCGGGGATTAAACCAAAAAGAATTTGGTGAGTCAAAAAATGATAGGTGTCCCCAGACCTTTCGAAAGAAAGGTTAGCTGAAACGCTGGCCAAAATCAACAATCCCAAAATAATCAAAACAACTGTTGTGCCTGCCAAAAAGTAATCAGGATCTTTATTTTTTTTGCTGACCAAATTGCTTAACATATTTTTTATATAGATTGCCCTTTTCCTTGTAGTCTTTAAAAATACTGAAACTGGAAGAAGCGGTAGAAAGAAGACAAATTTTACCCCTGTTTGTATGTTGATAAGCAAGCTTTACAGCCTCGGGCATCTTATTCACAAAAAAATGTCTAGGCACTCCCCTACCTTTTGCTTGTCGAAGGATTTCTCTCCAGATTTTTTCTCCGGTGGTGGGAAATAAAATCACAGTTTTTATTTTTCTTTTTAAAACTTTTTCAGCCAGATTTTTAAAAGTAATATTTCTTTCAAAACCACCCAATATAACCGTTTCTACCCTTCTGCCCAAGGTTTCCATAGCTGCGATGGTGGCCTCTGGAATGGTAGCGAGAGCATCGTTATAAAAAGTAATTCCCTTGAAGGTTCCCACCGGTTCCAGCCTGTGAGCCAGATATTTAAAGTTTTTGAGAGCTCTGGAAATAATCCTGTCGGTGATTTTAAATATTTTCCCCACGGCTTTTGCGGCAGCTTTGTTTAGAGAATAGTATTTTCCTTCAATGGGAATTTTTTTCGCTCTTGTTTTTTTAGCAAACTGCCTGATTAATTTATCTTTTGAGTTAAAAACAAAAAAATCTTCTTTTGCCTGGTGAAGAGTAATATTGGCTTTGGCTTTGGCGTATTCCGTAAAACTCCTATAGTAATCCAAGTGTTCGGGGTAGATGTTCAATAAAACAGCTATATGAGGGCTTTTTTTGAGATTGTACAATTGATGACTGGACAATTCATACACATA
>CAZUVP010000027.1:3825-5926 GCA_964623855.1 uncultured Candidatus Saccharibacteria bacterium
TATGAGGGCTTTTTTTGAGATTGTACAATTGATGACTGGACAATTCATACACATATATTTGTCGAGGCCTGGCCTTATCAAGATAAGAAAGAACGGGCTTTCCGATGTTTCCTATCAAATGGGTTTTTATGCCTCCGGCTTTGAGGATTTGGTAGATCATGGAGACTGTGGTGCTCTTTCCTTTGGTTCCGGTAATCCCGATAATCTTTCCCGGGCAGTTGTCAAAAAAAATCTCTGTCTGGCTGGTTATTTTGCCGAGGCTTTGCTTTGGCAGGATTTTAAAAGGGACGCCCGGGGATTTTATTATGACATCGTATCCTTTGAGCTTTTTCAGATAGTTTTTGTCGAACTTTTGGTCGGCTATGTCTATTTTCTTCCCAGGAAACAGCTTCTTCAAAAAGAAAAACGTATCTTTTCCCTCTCTGCCAAAACCCAAAATGAGGATCTTTTTGTTTTTTAGTTCTTCTATTTTCATAACTCTAAGTATAAATTAACACAAATCCGGCTCTTTTAAAAACAAGACCGCCAGACCGGGATTCTTCCCAATCTGACGGTAGAGGTAGGTTTCTGTTTTTATTCTCGCTGACGATGCCTGATAAATATTCCTTCAATCCAGGGTTCATGCCTACCGTTTTTGAATTCAAAAGCAATCTCCCTCCAGTAAACCACTTCGAGCTCCGGGTTGGCCTCTTCAAAAGCGTGAACGATTTGAAACAGCTTTTGGCTGTTTTTCCCAGGCGTTCCTTCTATGTTTAAAGGGATATAGGTATCATCATATGACCTTTCGCTCACGTTTAGGTCTATTTCATTTTTTTTGGATATGGCACTCGGTTCCTTCCCGCAGCCAGTCATCAGCAGAACAAGTATAGAAACCATAAAGAACAGGAGAAAGGTTTTTCCTTTCATTAGTCACCTCCCCAAAGTGTATTTTGTAAGATATATAATACGTTATTATTTAATCTTTGTCAATAAATAAGGGATTTTGCCAGACTTCTTTGCTTTTTTAAAACTTAGCTTGAGAGCTTTCCTGCTTTCCTTTATGGTGCCCACGCATTCAAAAGGCTTGAATCCCCTCTTCCCCACCAATTGCTCCATTATCGGTAAAAGTTTTTTGTCTTGAAATAAATTTTTACCGAAAATCTTAATAAGTTGTTTCTCTTGGATGAAAGGATAAAGGATTAAAAAAGTAAACAAACATTTAGAACACTTGCTGCACCATTTTTTAGTCGGCTTTCTCCTTCCGGAAAGCGTTTTGTAAGCTTCGTTGCAGCTCAAAAAAACATTAAAGTATTTTGGATATTTGGAGAATAATTCAGCTATTTGAATTTCATAGAGCTGACGGAGATAACTGAAATACTTGATGTTCCTTGCCAGATATTTTTGAGAGTAGCTTGTGAATTTTCTCTCAAACTCAAAACTCTTTGACCACTGGTGGTTTATGACCCTTCCCAGATATTTCACGTTTCCTTCTTCGGAACTCTTTTCGTTGGAAAGAGCAACTTTTTTTTGCCCGAATAAGGCCGCCACCAAAACCGTCAAAAAAGCCAGGTAAGCGGAAAAGGGAGTGTGGCCGTTCAGGAATCCTTTTCTGTTCAGCTCCAAGAGTCTCTTGTCTATGGTTCTTTTGGCAATGACAGGTCTCTTGCAGCCGGCCACTTTCATGACGCGAAGAGCGGCATTCGTCGGATTCAGAGAAAAACACCTTATTTTTTTCTTTTTTACCTTTAACAACTCCAGGGTGACCGCAGAATCCTTCCCTCCTCCGACCGGCACCAAAAAACTTTCCTTTTTTTTAGGGAGGCTAAACTTCTCTTGTTTGGACTTTACCTTTTTGCAGATTATTTTTGGTTTTTGGAAGGGAATTTTATTTTCAAAGAAAAACTGGCCCATGCCTTTTTGAATCAAGTCTTGCCACCATTTAATCTGTTTCTTGTTCAGACAGCCGCACTTGATTTCAATCAAAGGCGAACAGGTTGCTTTCCAGTAACTGAGCATTTCAATGAGCCCTAGGTGGAAAACTAAATTATCCAGCTGATTGAGGCGAGGCCTTGGTATATTTTTGATAGTGATTTCGGGGCAGAAAGAGATATTAGGTTCAATC
>CAZUVP010000028.1:0-5886 GCA_964623855.1 uncultured Candidatus Saccharibacteria bacterium
AAACAATATACCAGTTGTGGATAACTCAAATGAAAGAGGTTTCGCCTCTGTCATTCTAGGCTCTGTCATTTTAGCTGAAGAAGGTGGTGATGGCGTACAAAATGGAAACCCAAGCAATAATTACCAAAAGTCCTTGAATAAAAATCATACGCAACTAATTATACAAGGTTTTCAGAAAAACAGGAAGGGAGCATCATTGTACGATACTCCCTTTTGTTGTAATTTCTCCCTTCTTTACGGATGCTGGATAGCCAACGGTAATAGAATCAGAAGTTCTATTAACCCGTAGACCGGAGAGTCCAGACACTGGGGTTTTCCGGTAATAATCTGCCGGAAGTACCTCCTGGAAACCCAGCAGCAGTGCACCAGAAAAAGAATGCCTGCGGGGATCCCACAGAAGATACACCAGACAATGAACTGTAATATCCCGAAGAGGAACCAACCTACTTTTTTACAGATTTTGATCAAAGCTATCACCTCTTTTTATTAAGGGAATGGGAAGGCTTCGCCTGCCGCCCTTCCTATTTCCCTAGAAAAATCATCCACGCTATTCCGGCGAGAAGGAGCAGTCTTGACAGCATTAACGAGTTTTTTGAACTCCGGCTTGAAGACCATAATATCTGCCCAGCCAGAGCCGGAGATAAGGGAAAAACAAATAATTGTGATTTCCGGGCACTCCTTCTTGATTTCTCTGTATAACGTTGATCCATCGCTCCAACTTCCGCCGAGAGAATTATTGAGAATGGCTACATTTACTTTATTCTTTCGCAGTAGTTTCACCTTCTCCAAGCCTTCTTTTTTGGAAGAAGCTTTTAGAACAACGGTGTGACCGGCTTGTTTCAATTCACCAGCCACTATGTCTCGAATTAGTATATCGTCTTCCGCTAGGAAAATTTTCGCTTTTCTCGGCATAATATCCTCCTTTATTTTGGTTTTTTACTATAGAATTGCTTGCAGAAGTCTTCTATCCTCCACCTTATTTTTCTGGAAGGGTCTTTGGAGTATTTGAAGGTCACTATTTTAACAGGGCCATCTATTGATTCTTCCGTTGTAATTTGCAGCACCCATGCTGACGACCCGTTATCATAATACCTGTGCTTTTCCTGAACTTCTTTTAGCTCTAATAGTTTTCTCAAGATATCTATCCTCCCATCATTATTAATATTGTTAAAGCTACCATTCGGTAGCTGCTATTTGTAACCATTATATAGCATCCTTATCTCGAAAAGTCAAGTATATTAAAGGGGGCAGCTCGTGAAAGTGCCCCCTACTATATGATCGATTGATCGCCCGCGTTTCCTCCTTATCTTTTTCAGCATTTTTATCTCAATTAACTACCCTCCTCCTCTTTTGCGCCTACTGGCTGAAGAAGGCCCTCAATAATCTCGCCCAGCCGACCGGCGTCTTCGCTAGTCATATTCACATCACCATAGTTAAGAGGTGTCGACCAGAGAGAAATTATCTTGATTTCCGGAACATCCTCACGAAGCCTGTTAACAATGATTTGTCCCCGACGCTCATCCAAGTTGAGTAAAGCAATGGCTGGCTTCTCATTGCTAACCATGCCAATATACTTTATTACACGGTATCCTTTCTCCTCCAAAAGCTGAGCGACTCGCGACTCGGAGTCCTCTGTCATCCAGAATATATTTACCATTTTTTCACCTTCCCTTTCAAAAAATATCAGTTGTTAAAGACAACTGATTAAAAGCATAGCACGAATATTCAAAAAGTCAAGCTTATGGAAACAGAAAAGGCGGTAAAACATGATGTCATATTTCACCGCCTTTACTCTTTTATTACCTCCTCTTGGGACCCTAGAATTATTCCCAGTTTTTTTCTTACTTCTTCAAGTGTTGTTGCATTCTTTTTCAAAAGAATGCTTGCTATAAGACTTTCTACTCTTCCTCCTCCAAGAGGAAACCTTTCGCTTATCTCTTTGACAGACTCTCCTGGAATTTTCAAAATTTCCAATTCTTCCTCGCTCAAGGGTAAATTAAATACTTCCTTTTTCGTCTCTACGGGAACGTATTCAGTTTGTTCTTTGGCGGGCTTCTCCAACCGAGGTGTTTCTGTCCTAGGCCGAGAAAGAATAGGGCGCGGTTTCCTTTGCCTCGTCTCTGCTTTTTTTCCAGCTCTAGTTTTTCTTATCTCCGCAGCTAACTTCCTTAACCTGAGATTTTCTCCAATCCATTTTGAGAGCTCGCTCTCTCTTGATTTTATCCCCTGATTCTCAAGAGAAACTACCATTGGAGATAAGTAGGCATCGTGTTCTCTCATTAGCCGCTCTATCACGTCCTCGCCTGGATGCTTGCAGATTGACTCTCTAACCTTTCTAACATTTCTTGCCTTTTCTACTTCTTTTGTTTCTCTGGCTTCTACGACGACAGGCTTAGGATTTTTTCTACCTTTCTTTGACAGCTCAACTTTAAATTTTAGCGCTGCTACATACAAGGAAGTGTCTTCTGTGTAAATGGCGCTTGGGTAGTTTTCCTTGCCTGCTGCAGTCCTAGTTTTGAGAGCCTCTTCAACCGATTCTTTGGTTGGATACTTTGCCTCTCGCTTAGCTTTTATTCTCTTTATTTTCTCTATCGCCTCTTCCACACTTGAGAACTCACCCTTTCTTACTCTTCGGTAAATTGCATCATAGGCCCCGCGAATATTACCGCTAAGAAGCCCCGGCGTTACCTTCCCATGTTCTCCAAGAATTCTCTCTATCGCTTCTTTAAGCTTCTTATCGGTCCAGGCTAAATGTCTTCCACCCATAGTGGTTTCACCTCCTTTCTTATTCAATTTTGACAGAGCTGCTACATTCCGATGAATGCCTTCACAATGTTAATAGGTATTGTAACTATTTTCCCTTCTGTGTCAATCGTATTTAACCCCAATGATTCTCCTTTAATATTGAAAAGCGGACTGCCTGCCAAAAGCAAACTTTCTGAAATATTTGTATAAAGAAAATCTTTATCAAAATTCTTGATTATCCCCTCATTTACTATTGGACGAGGTTTCGCCTCGGCGAAAATTTGGCCGACTAAGAAGACCCTTTCCCCTGGTTTTAATTTTTCAATATCAGCGAAACTGACAGTGGGCAGGTTTTCTTTTTCCAGCTTTATTAAAGCCAGGTTCAATTCCTGGTCCCTTTTTAAAATCTGGTAGTTGGCTTTTTTGTCTTCCACAAAGAAACTGAAATCAGACCCCTTGGGAACCAACTCAGCTAAGGTAACAATCAACCCGTCGGAAGTAACAATAAGGCCTGACCCTTCCAAAATTTCACCTTCTGCAGCTTCTGTCTGTATCCCGACTACGGTCTTTGCTACTTTGTCTATGGCGTCTTTTAAGGCAGTGTTTTCCTGGACAGTTATCTCTTTAATCTCTGTCACGTAAACCGGATTCTGCTCCAATCTGTATTCAGAAAAAAGCGGCCTTTCCACAAAGTAAGGCCAGAGGAGTTGATCAGCAAAGATGCCACCAATCGTTCCAATAATAAAAATAATGATAAGCTTAACTAAATTTCTTGTCATTTTCCGGCTAAAACCTTTTCTTTTTGTCTTTTTTCACCTTTAACCAAATCTTTTGAAGTTCTAAAGATAATATTACCTGCCTCAAAATCAACTACAATTTTTTCTCCTTCCAAAATGTCACCGGCCACAATTTTTACTGCCAGAGGATCCAGTACTTGCTTCTGGATTACTCTTTTTAGAGGCCTGGCTCCCAAGTTCGGGTCAAAGCCGCGCTCAGCCAAAAATCCTTTGGCGCTTTCAGTTACCTTAATCTCAATTTTTTTAGTCGCCAAGCGATTAGCTACTTTAGCCAACTCCAGATCAACGATTTTCTTAATTTCTGGCTTCTGGAGGTAGTTGAAGATTATGGTTTCATCCACCCTATTGAGGAATTCCGGCCGGAAATTCTCTCTCAAAGCTTCCATAATTCTGTCTTTCAAGCTTTCCTTTTCAGCTTCTTTTTCTCCCAAAAACCCCAGAGACCCCATTTTAGCAATATGCTCTGAACCGATGTTGGAAGTCATAATTAGAATCGTGTTTTTAAAAGAAGCTGTTCTGCCCTTGGAGTCAGTCAGTCTGCCGTCTTCTAGAATTTGAAGAAGGATGTTAAAGACCTCTGGATGAGCTTTTTCAATTTCATCCAAAAGAATAACGCTGTAAGGTCTTCTTCTGACTTTATCTGTCAATTGTCCCCCCTCTTCATATCCGACATAACCTGCCGGCGCTCCTATCATTTTGGAAATCGTGTGCTTTTCCATATATTCTGACATATCCAATCTAATCAGGGCACTCTCATCGTTAAACAGGAATCCGGCTAAGGCTTTGGCGGTTTCTGTCTTTCCCACACCTGTCGGCCCTAAAAAGATAAAAGAACCCAGGGGCCGGTTTTCTTCTGAGATTCCCGCCCTAGCCCGGCGGATAGCACTGGAAATAGCGGAAAGAGCTTCCTGCTGGCCGACTACTCTTTTGGCTATAATATCTTCCATTTTCTCCAGTTTTCTGGCCTCTTCTTCCAAAAGTCTGGTAACGGGTATTCCTGTCCAGCGGGAAACCACCCTGGCCAAATCCTCCTCTGAAACTTCCTCTTTGAGAATGGGCCGGTTCTTTTGGAATCTGGCTAACTTCCTTTCTGCTGCTTTTAATTCTTTTAAAAGATCGGGAATTTTGCCGTATTTTATTTCTGCTACCTTTTGCAAGTCGGCTTTTGACTGTTCTTTTTCCAGTTCAAACTTAGCTTTTTCTACTTCTTTTTTAAGATTCCTGATTTTATTGATGATTTCTCTCTCTGATTGCCATTTAGCTTGAATCTCTTTGGCTTTTTCTTTTAAGTCTGCCAACTGGCGGGAAAGCACTTTCTGTCTTCTGTCGGTTTTCTTTAACCCCTGTTTTTCAATTTCCATTCTCTGGATTTCCCTTTTTAAGCTTTCCAGCTCCACCGGCTCTGATTCAATCTCCAGCCTTAAAGAACTCATGGCTTCATCCATTAGATCAACCGCTTTGTCGGGCAGAAATCTGTCGGTGATGTATCTGGCAGCCAATTCGGCAGCTGCTATCAAAGCCGAGTCTTTAATTTTTACTCCATGATGGAGTTCGTACTTTTCTCTGATTCCCCGCAAAATAGCCACTGTGTCTTCAATAGTCGGTTCTGCCACGTAAATAGTCTGGAACCTTCTTTCCAAAGCCGGGTCTTTTTCAATGTATTTCTGGTATTCCTTCAAAGTGGTAGCTCCTATAGCTCTTAATTCTCCTCTCTGGAGAGCAGGTTTTAATAAATTAGAAGCGTCAATAGCGCCCTCAGCAGCTCCTGCCCCCACCAGCGTATGGAGTTCGTCAATAAATAAAAGGTAGCGGCCGCCTGCCCGGTCCAGCTCTCTCAAGAGAGCTTTGACTCTGTCTTCAAACTCTCCCCTGTATTTGGTGCCGGCTACCAAAGCTCCCAGGTCCAGAGCAATAATTTCTTTTTCTTTTAGGGATTCTGGCATTTGGCCAGAAATAATTTTCTGAGCCAGTCCCTCTACAATGGCGGTTTTGCCCACCCCTGCTTCACCTATTAAAACTGGATTATTTTTTGTCCTTCTGGATAAAACCTGCATCAACCTTCTAATCTCATTTTCCCTGCCAACAACCGGATCCAGTTTTCCCTGACGAGCCAAGTTGGTCAGGTTTCTGGCATATTTTTCAACCACCTGGTATTTTGACTCCGGCTCTGGGTCGGTGATTCTTTGGCCTCCCCGGATTTTAGCCAGATTTTTCAGAGCTGTCTCGTAGTCCAGCTTACCGAATTCCAAAGAAGAAACACCGCCGCCCGGCTGCAGGAAGTTCGTCTTGTCTAAAACTTCCTTAGCTTTGCTTCCCGTATCTAATAAGGACAGAAAGAGATGCT
>CAZUVP010000029.1:0-1090 GCA_964623855.1 uncultured Candidatus Saccharibacteria bacterium
TTCTAGTTAAATCTGGTACAAAAGTTCTCTAAGGGAATCGGAGATGATCTCTGACCCGTGGGTCAGAGCTAAGATTCCCACTTGGAATTTTTTCCGATACCATTTCCTAGAAAAAAGTGGAGCCAACAAAAAACCTCCTGAGCTTGTCAAAGGAGATTTTTTGTTTGTTTTTTGTCGGGGCACCCGGGCTCGAACCGGGAATCTTACGCACCCCATGCGCAAATGTTAGCCAATTACACCATGCCCCGAAAAAACTACCTGCGTTTACTGAGAGCTTTTATACATTTAGCGCAAGCCAAAACCCTTTCTCCTGCCTGCGCAGGCAGGCCCGAAGGTAATCTTACCCATTGCAAATTTGGTTTCTTTCTTTTCTTTACAGTCGGATTATATTTTCCTCTAAGTTTTACCCTCTTTTGGACCATTGTTGAGGTTTTTCCGCAGATTGCACATTTCTTAGACATATAGCTGAATGATAAACTTTTTTTGCTTTTATTGCAAGAGCGTTTAATTATGTTATGATATAAAAATGTTTTAGAAATATGGAGGCAGTTTTTATTTTAGTTGTTTTATTTTTTTCCATTGTTATTCATGAAGTCGCTCACGGAAGCGTAGCTTTGTATTTGGGAGATCCAACAGCCAAGTTAGCGGGACGGTTAACTTTAAACCCATTAAAACACATTGACCCTGTCGGTACTATTTTTCTTCCACTTATGCTTTTGGTTCTAACAGCCGGCAAGGGACCGATTTTCGGCTGGGCAAAGCCCGTGCCCATAAACCCTTTTAATTTTAGCGATCAGAAATGGGGAACATTAAAGGTGTCAATAGCAGGCCCCGCTACCAATTTTCTGGTAGCTATAATTTTTGGCTTGATTATCAGATTTTTCACACTACCAGAGCCCATGCTCATATTTTTCAGTATTGTTACCATTTATAATTTTCTCTGGGGGCTATTCAATTTAGTGCCAATACCGCCTCTAGACGGTTCCCACATTCTTTTTACCTTTTTACCAGAAAGCTTTTCTCATATTAAGTTTTTCCTTCAGCAATACGGCTTATTTATTCTTATTTTCTTTATATTTTTTGGTTTGCG
>CAZUVP010000029.1:1190-5746 GCA_964623855.1 uncultured Candidatus Saccharibacteria bacterium
CCTGGCATGGGCCACAATTTACAAGAGCACTCAGTGGTTTTAATCCGAGGAGGAAGAGTGAAAGACTTGCCAGGCGTTAGATACCATGTAGTTAGAGGCAGGTTGGATACAGGAGGAGTGGAGGGCAGAAAAAGAGGAAGAAGTAAATACGGCACCAAATTGGAAAAATAGTATGGCTAGAGGAAAAACAGAAAAAAAAGAAATTTACCCAGACCCTTTATATAACAACGTTAACGTTGCCAAACTTATTAATAAGATAATGAAAGGAGGAAAGAAGACGACAGCCAGAAAGATTGTTTATAGGACTCTTGAAATTATAAAAGAAAAAACAAAGCAAGAACCATTAGAAATTTTCGAAAAAGCTTTGGAAAATGCCGGCCCAATTTTGGAAGTTAAATCCAAAAGAGTAGGAGGAGCAACTTATCAAGTCCCCAGAGAAGTAAAAGGAGGAAGACGCTTGGCCTTGGCTATACGCTGGATAATAAATGCTGCCAAATCAAAGAAAGGGAAACCGATGGCAGAAAAACTGGCAGAAGAAGTAATGGCAGCCGCCAAAAATGAGGGAGCAGCTGTAAAAAAGAAAGAAGACACCCATAGGATGGCCGAAGCCAACAGAGCCTTCGCTCATTTTTCCTGGTAAGGATCGCTCGGGAACATTATGGCTCGTACTTATCCGTTAGAAAAAGTTAGAGATATCGGCATCATCGCCCATATTGATGCCGGAAAGACAACCGTTAGTGAACGGGTACTTTTTTATACAGGCATTTCTCATAAGATCGGTGAAGTGCATGACGGCAAGGCTATTATGGACTGGATGGTTCAGGAAAGAGAAAGGGGAATTACGATTACCTCAGCTGCTACCACTTGTTTTTGGATTCCTAGTTATTTGGATAGAGACAAAGCTAACGAATATAGGATTAATATTATAGATACCCCGGGCCATATTGATTTTACGGTTGAGGTTCAGAGGTCTTTGAGAGTTTTGGACGGGGCGGTAGTGGTCTTTGACGGAGTGGCCGGCGTAGAACCTCAGTCAGAAACTGTTTGGCGTCAGGCCGACAAGTTTCACGTTCCCAGAATTTGCTTTATTAATAAATTAGACAGGATGGGAGCAGATTTCGAAAAAAGCTTAGAATCAATCTGGCAGAAACTCTCTCCCAATGCCATAGCTCTTCAGCTGCCCATTGGCTTGGAAGAAAAACTTGAAGGAGTAATTGATTTGTTGCAGATGAAGGCTATAAAGTTTGAAGGAGATTTCGGCCAAATTATAAAGATTGAAGAAATTCCCGACGACCTTAAAGAAACTGCCAAAACCTGGCGGGATAAATTAGTAGAAAAGATTGTGGCAGAAAATGAACCTTTAATGGAAAAATATTTATCGGGCTCAGAGATATCAATAGAAGAATTAAAAAAAGTTTTAAGAAAAGCTACTCTTGACTATAAATTGATTCCGGTATTGTGCGGGTCAGCTTTAAAAAACAAAGGAGTCCAGCCTCTTCTGGACGCAGTGGTTGATTATCTGCCAGCTCCTCTTGATTTGCCGCCGGTTGAAGGGATTGCCCCCAAAACCGGGGAGACACTAAAAAGAGAAGCTTCAGACTCTGCTCCTTTTGCTGCTTTGGCTTTTAAAGTAGCTAACGATCCTTATGTAGGAACATTAACTTATTTCCGGGTTTATTCGGGAAATCTGAAGAAAGGCTCCTATCTGCTGAATACTTCTACTGGAGAAAAGGAAAGAATCGGCAGGATTTTAAGAATGCATGCTGCTGAGCGCGAAGAAGTGGAGGAAATTTTTGCCGGTGACATAGCGGCCACTGTCGGTTTAAAAAACACTTCTACTGGCCATACTTTGTCAGATGAAGCTCATCCAATTGTTTTGGAGCAAATCACTTTTCCAGAACCTGTTATTTCTATCAGGATTGAACCCAAAACTAAAGCTGACCAGGAAAAAATGGGAGGAGCTTTAAGAAGATTGATGGATGAAGATCCAACTTTCAGAGTAAAGGGAGATTTGGAAACCGGAGAGACGATTATTTCCGGGATGGGGGAATTACATTTGGACATTATCGCCGACAGATTAAAAAGAGAATTTAAAGTAGAAGCTAATGTTGGCCGGCCCCAGGTGGCTTACAAAGAAACTATTAAAACAGAGGCCGAAGCTGAAGGAAAGTATATTAAGCAGTCAGGCGGCCGGGGACAGTACGGCCACGTTGTCCTTAAAGTAGAACCAAAGAAACGGGGAGAAGGATTTGAGTTTGTTGATGAAATTAAAGGAGGCACTATTCCTCAAGAATTTATTCCAGCTATTGAGAAAGGGATTAAAGAAGCCATGGATAAAGGAGTGGTAGCAGGATATCAAATGGTTGATTTGTCCGCCACCCTTTTTGATGGTTCTTTTCACGACGTTGACTCCTCAGAAATTGCTTTCAAGATTGCAGGCTCCATGGCCTTCCAGGCAGCTGCCAAAAGAGCCAAGCCCGTAATTTTAGAACCTGTTATGAGGCTGGAAGTGGTGGTTCCTGCTGAATTTTTTGGAGACGTTGTAGGGGATTTAGCAGCTAGGCGAGGGAAGATAGAGGAAACTTCAGACAGGTTGCAATTAAAGGTAATTGATGCTAAAGTACCTTTGTCTGAAATGTTTGGATATGCAACCTCTTTGCGCAGTTTGACAGAAGGCCGAGGAACCTTTACTATGGAATTTAATCATTATGAAGAAGTTCCTCAAAATATTGCCCAAGAGATAGTCGAAGGAAAACGTCGTTAAAAAATATCCACAATTTAATCTATTGACTTTTAAAAAAGGTTGAGTAAAATAGTAATACATCTAAAAATACAAATAATAAATAATAAACAAATAAAAAATTATGGCAGAGAAAGAAAAATTTGAACGGGGAAAACCCCACATCAATATCGGTTCTATCGGTCATGTTGACCATGGGAAAACCACCCTAACCGCCGCCGTTCTTAAAATACAAAAAATGGCGGGGCTTAAAGCTTCCGAAAAAAGCATTGAGCAGATTGATTCTGCTCCCGAAGAAAAAGCTCGTGGCTTAACTATCAATGTTTGTCACACTGAGTTTGAGTCAATAAAAAGGCACTATGCCTGGATTGATTGTCCCGGTCACGCAGACTACATTAAAAATATGATTACCGGAGCCGCCCAGATGGATGGCGCCGTTTTAGTTGTTTCAGCTCCCGACGGACCTATGCCTCAAACAAGAGAACATATCTTGCTGGCTCGTCAGGTCGGGCTTCCTTCAATCGTAGTCTTTCTTAACAAGTGCGATGCGGTTGACGATCCAGAAATCATTAGCCTGGTTGAATCGGAAGTAAGAGAACTATTGAAAAAATACGGCTTTCCGGGAGACGAAACTCCAGTAATCAAAGGGTCTGCCCTTAAAGCTCTGGAAGCTGGTTCATTGGACGATGAGGCAGTAAAACCCATCGTAGAATTGGTTTCAGCTATTGACGATTTTATCCCAGATCCTGTCAGAGAAATTGACAAACCCTTTTTGATGGCTATTGAAGATGTCTTCTCAATTGCCGGAAGAGGAACAGTAGCTACCGGGAGAATTGAAAGAGGAGTGGTAAAACCGAACGAAGAAGTGGAACTGGTCGGAATTAAAGCAACTCAAAAAACTACTGCTGTTTCAGTTGAAATGTTCAATAAAATTCTGGACGAAGGCAGGGCTGGCGATAATGTAGGCATTCTGCTCAGAGGCCTTAAGAAAGAAGAAGTGGAGAGAGGCCAGGTTTTAGCTAAACCAGGTTCCATCACTCCCCACACTGAATTTGAAGTAGAAATTTATGTTTTGACCAAAGAAGAAGGTGGAAGGCATACTCCATTTTTCAAAGGCTACAAACCTCAATTTTATTTCAGGACTACTGATGTGACAGGAGAGGTGGAATTGCCTGAGGGAACCGAGATGGTAATGCCAGGAGACACGGTTAACTTGAAAGGGAAACTAATTGTTCCCATTGCCATGGAAGAGAAACAGAGATTTGCCATACGTGAGGGAGGAAAGACAGTAGGAGCTGGAGTCGTGACTAAAGTTATAAAATAAGAATATAACATTAGAATATTGAATATAGAATGCCGAGAAAGAAGGCCGTTGCAACCGAACAAGAGACCAAGCCCAAGTTGAGAATTAAACTTAAGGCTTATGACCATAAAGTGATTGATAGTTCTGCCCATCAGATTATTGAGGTAGCTTTGCGTTATGGGGCAGAAGTATTGGGTCCTGTTCCTCTTCCCACAGAAATTCACAAGTACACAGTCAACAGATCTTCTTTCGTCCACAAAGATTCCAGAGAACAGTTTGAAATGAGAGTCCATAAAAGACTGATTGATATTCTTAGTCCAACCCCAAAAGTGATTGATGCCCTGACGAACTTGAATTTGCCTGCCGGAGTAGACATTGAAATTAAAATGTAATTACGTACGGGTTTAATAACATGTTTAAAGTCTTAAGGAATTTTTAAGAAATATTTAAACATACGTTAAATTGCCTTGCTGAAACTGGGCAATTAGCCCAGTTTTTTGTTGCCGAGCTTTT
>CAZUVP010000030.1:0-5727 GCA_964623855.1 uncultured Candidatus Saccharibacteria bacterium
TTTACTTAATCGGTTTTGGATATTTGATAACTACTTTGGTTTTGGTTAACATTTTCTAAAATTTAAGCTAATTTTCGCCCAACGTTCCACTTGGGGGATTTTTTTGTTTTCTATCCATGCGTATTAAAAATTTTGCCAAAGCAAAGGTTGGACTTCCTTTGCCATATTTACTTGCTGTTCAGAAGGATAACTGGCGTTTGTTTTGGGAGAGAGATTTAAAAGAGCTCTTCCAAGAAGTTTCGCCAATCAGGGACTATGCCGGAAAGGAATTGGAACTTTGGTTTTTGGATTACAAACTGGATGAACCGAAGTATAAAACTGATTTAGATGCTAAAAAGAACAATAATTCCTATGAGGCCTCTCTAAGAGTAAAGACCAAACTGGTCAATATTAAGACCAAAGAAATAAAAGAACAGGAAGTTTTTTTAACAGACGTCCCCTTAATGACAGAAAGAGGGACTTTTGTTGTTAACGGGGTGGAAAGAGTAGCTATATCTCAGCTGATTCGGTCTCCCGGAGCCTTCTTTACCAGCCAAAGGGCAGGAGGGAGGAATTGGTTTGGAGCAAAAGTTATTCCCAATAGAGGAGCTTGGCTTGAGCTTGAAACAGACAGTTCCGGAGCTATTGGGGTAAAGATTGACAGAAAGAGAAAAGTAATGGCTACTACTCTTTTGCGGGCTTTTGGCATTGCTGATGATAAAGCCCTCAAAGAGACTTTTCAAGATGTAGAGAAGGGCGCCGAAATAAAACAAATTGAGGAAACTTTGAAAAAGGATACTGCCAAAAATCAAGCCGAAGCCCTGATAGAAGTTTATCAAAGATTAAGACCCGGAGACCTAGCTACTGCAGATACCGCCCGAGAACTTATTGAGAACATGTTTTTCAATTTTGAAAGGTATGACTTGTCAAAAGTAGGAAGGTGGAGAATGTGGCAGAGGCTGCCGTCTCTGAAAAAGAAACCTGCCTCCGCCAAGGCTATGGCGAGCGAGGAAAAAATTACTCCTAAGAATAGAGTTTTGACAAAGGAAGACGTGATAGCTGTGATAAAGGAAATTATTCGCCTTAACAACACTCCCGATTCCCAGCCCGACCAGATTGATCATTTGGGCAACAGAAGGGTAAGAACTTTAAACGAGCTTTTACAGAACAGATTAAGGGTGGGGTTGATGAGAATGGAAAGAATTATTAAAGACAGAATGTCCACTTTGGATATTTATACCTTAACTCCGGCTCAGTTAATCAACCCCCGCCCCTTTATGGCAGTGATGAAAGAGTTCTTTACCTCTTCTCAGATGTCCCAGTTTATGGACAATGAAAATCCTCTGGCGGAGTTGGAACACAAAAGAAGATTGTCAGCCACAGGACCCGGGGGCCTGACTCGAGAAAGGGCTGGGTTTGAGGTAAGAGATGTCCAGCCTTCCCACTATGGAAGGATTTGCCCTATCCAGACGCCTGAAGGACCCAATATTGGCCTGGTGGGGCATATGGCTTCTTTTTCAAAAATTAATGAATTTGGGTTTTTAGAAACTCCCTACTTTAAAGTTGAAAAAGGAAAAATAACTTCAGAAACCCGTTATCTTAATGCCTACGAGGAAGAGCAGTACAATATAGCTGCAGGAGCGGTACCTATTGATAATAATGGCAAAATTATTCCCCCAAAAGTAGAAGCCAGAATAAAAGGGGAGCCTGGTTTGATAGAAAAAGAAAAGATTGACTTTATTGATGTTTCTTCTGAACAGAGCATTTCCATCGCTACTTCCTGCATTCCATTTTTACAGAATGATGATGCCAACCGTGCGCTTATGGGTTCAAATATGCAGCGCCAATCCGTTCCATTGATTAATCCTGAAGCTCCTTTGGTAGGTACTGGAGTAGAAGAAAGAGTTGCCAAAGATTCGGGATTGGAAATTATTTCTGATGTTGAGGGTACGGTTTTAGAAGTGGATGCCAATCATATAAAGATTAGAGCCCAAAAGCCGAAACAAGAAATTAAAACTTACGATTTAAGAACTTTTGTAAGAACCAACCAATATACCTGTTTCCACCAGAAGCCCCTTGTCAGAAAAGGTCAGAAGGTAAAGAAAGGAGATGTTTTGTCAGACGGGGGAGCAATTTCCCAGGGGTCTTTGGCTTTGGGTACAAATATTTTGGTGGCTTTTATGCCTTGGCGGGGCGGCAACTTTGAAGACGCTATTATTATTTCAGAAAAATTGGACAAAGAAGATATTTTTACTTCCATTCATATTGAGAGTTTTTTCTGCGATGTCAGAGAGACAAAACTGGGTCCGGAAATCACCACGCCCGATATTCCTAATGTTTCTGAGGAAAAACTGAAAGACTTGGACGAGGAAGGAATTATCAGGATTGGGGCGGAAGTGGGGCCAAATGACATTTTAGTCGGGAAAATTTCGCCAAAAGGAGAAGCTGACTTAACAGCAGAAGAAAGGCTGTTGCGAGCGATTTTTGGCGAAAAAGCCAGAGAAGTAAAAGACAGCTCTCTCTTAATGGAGCACGGAAAAAGAGGAAGGGTGGTGGAGATTAAGGTGTTTTCCAGAGAATTGGGCCACAGGCTGGAGCCGGGGGTCATTAAAAAGATTGAAGTAGAAGTAGCTCAGATAAGAAAGGTTACCGCTGGCGACAAACTGGCTGGTCGCCACGGAAACAAAGGGGTCATTTCTAAAGTCCTGCCAGAAGAAGAAATGCCTTTTATGGAAGACGGCACTCCGGTTGACCTTATCTTAAACCCTATCAGTGTTACATCCAGAATGAATTTAGGACAAATTTTGGAAACTCATCTTGGTTGGGCAGCGAAGATCGCCGGATTCCGGGCGGTTACTCCGGCTCTGGCTGGGGCCAATGAAGAAGATATTAAAAAAGAGTTAAAAGAGGCTGGTCTTCCCGAAGATGGCAAGATTAATTTATACGATGGCAAAACAGGTCTGCCTTTCCCGGAAAAGATAACCGTAGGATACGCATATATGATGAAGCTAATTCATATGGTGGAAGACAAAATCCATATGCGTTCAATCGGTCCCTACTCTCTGATCACCCAGCAGCCCCTTGGGGGAAAAGCTCAATTTGGCGGGCAAAGGTTTGGAGAGATGGAAGTCTGGGCATTGGAAGGATATGGAGCAGCCAACACCCTTCAGGAAATGCTGACCATTAAGTCAGATGATGTGTCAGGAAGAGCAGCTACCTATGAAGCCATATTAAAGGGAGAAGAAATTAAAAATCCCAGCGTTCCCGCCTCGTTTAATTTATTGGTAGCTGAGTTGAAATCACTGGGATTATCCATAGAAGTGAAGGAAAAAGAATAAAAATTAACACTATGAGAGTATCAGACTTAAGTGCCATTAGAATAAAAATAGCTTCCCCGGAGGAGATTTTGGATTGGTCACATGGAGAAGTTACAAAGCCGGAAACCATAAATTACAGGACTCAGAGGTCGGAGAAAGACGGGTTATTCTGTGAGAGAACTTTCGGTCCAACCAAGGACTACGAGTGTTATTGTGGAAAATATAAAAGGATTCGCTACAAAGGTATGATTTGTGACAGGTGTGGTGTGGAAGTAACCAAAGCTGCTGTCAGAAGGGAGAGAATGGGTCATATTAAATTAGCTACTCCCTGCTCTCACATCTGGTTTTTGAGAGGAGTTCCTTCAAGAATGGGGTTGGTTATAGATATTCCCATGCAGCAGCTGGAAAAAGTAATCTATTTTGCTTCCTGTATTATTACCAGCGTGAATGAGGACGCCAAAAAGAAAGTTTTGGAAGAGATTGGAAAAGAATACAAAAGGAAAAGTAAAAAACCCGCCTTTGCTAAAGCTACGGCGGGCAAGGCAAAAGCTAAAAGTAAAGGAGGGCTGTCGCTCGGACAGTTGAAGACTGCCAGAGATAAAGCTATAGAAGAAGTTTCTAACCTAAAACCTTTAACCACTCTATCAGAGATTGATTATCACCGCCTTTCTTTAAAATACGGAGAGGTGTTCGAAGCAGGTACAGGAGCGGAAGTCCTAAGAAAGATTTTTGAGAAAATTGACTTGAAAAAAGAAATAGCAAATCTCAAAAAGGGAGTTCAAGGAGCACAGCCCGCACAGAGAAGGAAAATTTTAATTCGTTTGCGTCTTCTACAAGGAATGTTTAGGTCTGGAATCCGACCAGAATGGATGTTAATGACGGTGCTCCCGGTTTTACCTCCCGACTTACGGCCAATGGTACAGCTGGATGGCGGCAGGTATGCTTCTTCTGACTTGAATGATTTATACAGAAGGGTTATTAACCGAAACAATCGGCTGAAATATCTTTTGGAAATAGGAGCGCCAGAAGTTATCGTTAGGAACGAAAAGAGAATGCTTCAGGAAGCAGTAGACGCTCTGATTGACAACAGTATGAGAAAGGGCACGATGACCATGGCCACCACCGGAGGAAAGAGGCTGCTTAAGTCTCTCGCCGATATCCTCAAGGGAAAACAAGGAAGATTTAGACAGAACCTCCTGGGGAAAAGAGTGGACTATTCGGGCAGGTCAGTAATTGTGGTAGGCCCTGAATTAAAACTTAGCCAGGTGGGAATTCCCAAACAGATGGCTTTGGAACTTTTTAAACCCTTTGTCATTAAAAAGATTTTAGACAAGGAATTGGCTTACAACGTTAGGGGAGCCAGCCGATTAATAGATGAGGGGATAGACGAAGTTTGGGCTATCTTGGAAGAAGTCGTTCAGGATAAAGTACTTTTGCTAAACCGAGCTCCCACTCTTCACAGACTGGGAATTCAGGCCTTTAGACCAGTACTGATTGAAGGTGAAGCAATTGAGGTTTCTCCTTTGGTTTGTAGGGCTTTTAATGCTGACTTTGACGGCGACCAGATGGCTATTCACTTACCCCTTTCTGAAACTGCTCAAAGAGAAGCAAAGGAAATAATGCTTTCCGTTCTTAATCTGTTGAAACCGGCTACAGGTGCTCCTATTGTGACTTTGTATCAGGATATCAGTTTGGGCTGCTACTTTTTGACCAAATTAAAAGAAGGAGCCAAGGGCGAGGGGGGAGCTTTTAGCTGTCAGGAGGAAGCTATTATGGCTTATGAATTTGGAGAGATAGACTTGAAAGCTAAAATCAAAGTTTTAATAAAGAATTCTTTAATAGAAACCAGTGTCGGCAGGATAATTTTCAATGAAGCTCTGCCTAAGGATTTTTCTTTTCAGAACAGTGCTGTTAAAGTAAAAGATTTGGAGAAAATTACTCGGGATATTATTGAGAAGTATGATGCTCAGATAGTGGAAGAGATTCTGGACAAAATTAAAGAACTGGGATTCGAATATTCTACTTGGTCTGGAGTTTCTTGGGGGATGGACGATTTGATTGTTCCTCCGCAAAAAGAAAAAATTATGGCTGAGGCCGAAAAAGAAGTTGAAGAGATTGAAGGCCACTTCAAAAAAGGGTTGCTTACCCGAGAAGAAAAAACTGCCAAAGTTATTGAGATTTGGAGTCGGGTCAAAACAGCTATTGAGAACTTGGTGCCAGAAACCCTGCCGAAAGACGGCTCTGTCTATAAAATCATTGAGTCAGGAGCTAAGGGTTCCTGGGGGCAGCCTGTTCAGATGGCCGGGATGAAAGGGTTGGTGATAAATCCTGCCGGTCAAATTATTGAATTACCCGTTAAAAGCTCCTTTAAAGAAGGGTTTGATGTGTTGGAATACTTTATTTCCACTCATGGAGCCAGAAAAGGAACAGC
>CAZUVP010000031.1:0-5673 GCA_964623855.1 uncultured Candidatus Saccharibacteria bacterium
CCTCCGAGAGCTTCTGGCCCCAAAACAACTCCAATAAAAATAGGGAAAATCACGGGCAACAAAGCCGGTACCATCATTTCTTTTAAAGCGGCTTTAGTAACAATATCCACGCAAGCAGAATAATCGGGTTTGGCTCGCCCTTCCATAATGCCGGGTATCTCTCTAAACTGCCTTCTGACCTCTTCCACCACTTTGCCCGCTGCCTTACCGACAGCTGTCATTGAAAGAGCAGAAAAGTAATAAGCGATGATGCCGCCGGCAAAAAGACCAACCAAGACCCTGGGATCTTCCAAGAGAAACTGAACTCTTTTGCCTAAATTAAGGAGTTCTTGGGTGTAAGCAGAAAATAAGACCAAAGCTGCCAAGCCGGCCGAAGCTATAGCATAGCCCTTGGTTACCGCTTTTGTGGTGTTGCCGACAGAGTCCAAGGCATCTGTTATTTTCCGGTTTTCTTCCGGAAGGCCGGCCATTTCAGTGATGCCGGCAGCATTATCTGTGATAGGACCATAAGAATCCAGAGCGATAATCAAACCTGTCAAAGAAAGCATGGCTACAGCCGCCAGAGCCAAGCCATAGGTTCCTGCCACCCAAAAACTAATTAAAATTCCGATACATATCAGAATAACCGGCAAAACGGTTGATTTCATAGCCACAGAAAGTCCGGCTATAATATTGGTGCCGTGACCGGATTGAGAGGCCTCGGCAATTGATTTTACCGGAGAATATTTCTTGGAAGTAAAGTATTCGGTAATCACAAAAATAAAGCCTGTAATCAAAAGACCGACCAGTAAGGGTACATAAAGACTGATTGGTGTCATTTTTAAATTTTCACTGAATCTGAAAATAATCGGGAAAAACCCTATAGCTGACAGAACGGCAGAAACTATCAAACCTTTATATAAGGCAGAAATAATGGATTGGCTCTTGGGAAGTTTTACAAAATAAGTAGAAATAATAGAGGCCAGAATAGCAATGGCTCCTAAAAGCAAAGGGAGGAATATAGCTTCAGCCAAATTGGGGAATAAAAGCCCTCCTAAAACCATGGCTGCCACAATAGTAACCACGTATGTCTCAAACAGGTCAGCCGCCATGCCGGCACAGTCGCCAACATTGTCTCCCACCTGGTCGGCAATAACTGCCGGATTGCGAGGATCGTCTTCTGGAATCCCTTGCTCTACCTTACCTACCAAGTCAGCGCCTACATCAGCTGCTTTTGTATAGATACCGCCTCCCAGCCTGGCAAAAACTGAAATTAAACTACCTCCAAACCCCAAAGCTACCAGAGCTACCAGGTCTTTGGTCAAAAAATAAAAGACAGAGACTGAAAGCAGCCCTAACCCTACTACCAGGAACCCGGTTACTGCCCCTCCTTTAAAAGAAAGTCGAAGGGCGGGATCCAATCCTCGTTTGGATGCTTCTGCCACCCTGACATTGGCTTTAGTGGAAACCATCATTCCAATAAATCCAGAAAGGGCGGAGGCAGTAGCGCCAATCAAAAAACCCAAGGCGGTCTTAACCCCCAAGGCTATCAAAAGTATAAGAGCAATAATAACCGCAGCTACAGCTATTGTTTTGAACTGTCTTTTTAAGTAAGAAATGGCTCCTTCTCTTATCGCCTGGGAAATTTCAATCATTTTCCCGGACCCCTCAGGATATTTATTTACTTCTCGAATCAAGAAGTAGGCGAAGATTAAGGAAAAAATAGAAACGACTATGGGAATTAACAACATAGGTTAATTAGATATTTTTGCCGGCTTTGTTTTTTTAACCTTTTTAACTTCTTTCTTCTCTTTTTTCTCCTTGCCCGCCGTAGCCTTGGCGAAGGCGGGTTTTTCTGCCTCTATTCCTGTTTTTACATCTATCTTCCAGCCGGTAAGTTTAGCTGCCAGCCTAACATTCTGACCCTCTTTACCAATAGCTAGAGACAATTGGTCTTCTGAAACTATAGCCAAGGCCTTGTTTTTGGGAAGACGTTTCACCTCTAAAATCTTGGCTGGCGACATAGAATTAGCAATATATTCTTCAGGGTCTGCCGAATACTCAATAATATCAATCTTTTCTCCGCCCAGTTCATTGATCACAGCCATAACCCTGGTCCCTTTTTGTCCGACGCAAGAACCAATTGGATCAACTCCCTCAGCATCGGTAGCTACTGCAATTTTCGATCTGGACCCTGCCTCCCTGGCGATTGATTTGATTTGAACCTGACCGGAAGATATTTCTGGCACTTCCAGCTCAAACAGTTTGGAAATCAATTTAGGATAAGCACGAGATAAAAACACAGTTGCTCCCTTGGGAGTTTCCTCAACTTTTAGAACGAAAACTTTAAGCCGCTGACCGGGTCGGTAAAATTCACCCTGCACCTGTTCTTCTCTCGGCAAAATACCTAAAGTTTTGCCAATGTCCAAAAATATATTGCGTCCCTCAATCCTTTGGACGATGCCTGAAATGATTTCTCCTTCTTTTGATTTGTATTCTGAAAAAACACTTTCTTTTTCAGCCTCTCTAATTCTTTGAAGTATAACCTGCTTGGCGGTTTGGGCGGCAATCCGGCCGTAATCTTTCTTTGTTTCCAAGAACATTTCCAGGTCTTCGCCAACTTTAATTTTAGAATTTATCTTTTTAGCTTCCTCCAGCATAATATGTTTCTCTTCATTAAAGCGCACTTTTTTATCCGCCGAAGTCTCCTCGACGGAGGCGGGCCTTTCTTGTTCTTTCATCTTCTCCAACTCTTCTTCACTATAAATCATACTTTTATCTATTACAGTTTTCACTTGCCAAAACTTAACTTCGCCCGTCTCCGGGTCAAGTTTGGCTTTAACAACCTGGCCTTTTTTACCATAATCTTTTTTGTAGGCAGCAGCTATTGCCATTTCAATCGTTTCTAAAACTTTATCAGGAGAAATTCCTTTTTCTTCTGCAATTTGCGCGATGGCCGATGTAAAGTTTTTTATATCCATAATGGTAATATTTAATAAATGAGCCCGCAATTTGCGGACTGGTTTTATTTTAGCAGAAACAGTTTAGCTGTCAACAGGATGAAAAGCTACCAATAAGGCTCCGGGGCCCGTGTGGGTGCCGACCACTGCCGAGACCGAAGAAACGAATAGAACTTCAATCCCTGGTTTTGACTCCAATTCTTTTTTAAGTCTTTGGGCTTCTTCCAAATTGTCAGCATAGGCAATGGAAGCTTTAAGTTTTTTATCTCCCCTTTGTTTATCAACTTCCCCAGCTAAGACTTTAGCTATGTTTCTGCCAAAACTTACCCCGTAGATTTTTACCTTTCCATTTTTCAAACCAATCAAGGGCCTTATTCCAATTTTTTGGATTAAAGATAGGGGACCGATCAGGAACTTTGGTATTATCACTCTCCCGCCATGAATTACATATCTGAAGTCATCAATAGAAGCCAGTAAATTTACTTTTGGAGAAAATTCTTTAAGCGCTTCAACAATTTCTTCCAGCTTCTTGCCCTGGGAAATTAGCTCTTGAGCTTTAACATTAACCAAACCTTCAGCCACTTCAGCAGTAAAACAGTCAAATACATATATATTGAGCTTCTCCGGTTTTTTATAAGTAGACCTGGCAATCCTGGCTGAGCTGTAGACGCCGGAAAGCTTGGAGGAGACGGTAATCACCAATATTTTTTCAAACTTTTGAAAGGTTTGCTGATAGACAGAAAGAAATTCTTTGAAAGAAGGAGCAGAGGTAGTAGGCAAGGGCCGACCCCGCTTTAAGGCCTCTCTCATTTTAGGATAGATTTCTTCTTTGGAAGTGATAATTTCTCCTGTGTCGGGAAATCTGGTGGTAAAAGCAACTTCAATAATATCGTATTTTTCTCTGTATTCTTTGGGCAAGTCAGCCACTTCATCAACAACCAAGCCGAGCGCGCGGCGAGGCGAAGGTGAAGATGAATCTTTAAATTCATCGCCTACCAAGTCTGAATGCTCCATATCTTCAACTCGAAACTCAGCTTCCGGGAAATCTTTGAATTTTTCTTTTACTGCTTCTGGCTGATTGGTGTGGATGTGAAACTTAACTTTTCCTTCTAACTCAATTATTTCTAAACTATCTCCTAATAAGGAAAGCTCTTTTTTTATTTCTTCTAAATTAATTTCTTTGGCTTTTTTAAAAGTAGAAACTACTTCATACCTATATTCCAGTTTTCCCTCTGCTTTCGGCTGGATAATAGTGGCTGTTTCCGTTCTGGCTTCTATCTCTATCCCTTTCAAGCTTTCAATCCAAGCCTCCAGGATCTTTACAAATCCCAGGGCACCGGCATCCACGACGTCATTCTTCTTTAGAACATCTAATTTTTCCTTTGTTTCTTTCAAGGCTGTCTGGCTGACTTTATAAGCTTCTTCCAAAACTCTGACAATGTTTTTCTCTTTTTTTAGTTTAGCCATCTCATAAGCCTTTTGACCAGCGGCCTTGGTAACGTCCAGAATGGTGCCTTCAACAGGTTCAGCAATTGAGTCTCTGGCAGCTTTTATTCCTCTTTTTAAAGCTAAAGATAAATGGAAAGCATCGACTGATTCTAAATGTTTAATTCTATCTACTACTTCAAAAAAATAACCTGTACAAATCATGCCGGCATTCCCTCTGGCATTGACCATTGAGGCTTGCTTTATGTCTTCAGCCAGTTCCCGGAAATTTGAATATTGTTTCCTGGAAACTACCCCTTCCACCCCCAGAAGGGTAGCAGCCATATTGTAGCCGGTATCTTTATCAGCTATTGGGAAAACATTGATCTTGTTAATTTCTTCTTGGTGTAAAACTATTTTTTTGGCGGCTGCTATCATCATTCTTTTAAAATCATCTACTGTCAAAGCAGTAACCACTATTTCTGGCTCTCTCAAAATATACTTTTTAACTCCTTTTTGGGCTATCTTTGCCCCAAATTTCGCTGCCTGCCAACCCAGTTTTGGGGGCAACCAAAGAGGGGTGGTTATGGTTTTCCTTTTAATCCTGAGATCTAAAGCCTCATTATTATCAAAAACAAGGCGGTTTCTTATTAAAACCGCTTTATGGGAAGTGTCTTTTAATTCTTCAATCGGACTTAATCTTTTAATAAAAATTGGGAGCAAAGAAATAGCAGTAAAAATACCGGCTGTCCCGCCATCGAGATTGAAGGCAGGATAAAAAGAAAGGAAAATTATAAGAGCCAAAGCCAAAAGGGTGCCTATGGAAGCTGACCAAATAAAAGTAAAAATTACCAAAGGAATCAAGGCCCAGGCTAAGAGTTGGGGGGAAAGGACTAAAAGAGCGCCAGCAAAAGTGCCGATGCCCCTACCGCCGGCAAATCTTAAAAATATTGACCAATTATGTCCAGAGACTGCCGCTACCCCAGAAAGAATCTGAACCTCTGTTGTTAAGCCGATCTTTTGAGCTCCCCAAACAGCTATACAGCCTTTGGCTACGTCCAAAAGACCGGTTAAGATTCCTTGCCATTTACCGACATTTTTAAAAACATTGGAACCAGATGTCTTTCGCCAACCGATTGTTAAAACATTTTTCCCGGAGATCCGAGCAATTAAGAAACCGAAGGGCAAAGACCCTAACAAATAACTTATGGTTACCCAAAAAAAAGGTATCATGGTGGACCCAGGCAGAATCGAACTGCCATTTGCGCAATGCGAATGCGCCGTTTTTCCGTTAAACTATGGGCCCTTA
>CAZUVP010000032.1:0-5505 GCA_964623855.1 uncultured Candidatus Saccharibacteria bacterium
AGAGAATATTTAAGAGCGTTCTCCAGAGAAATCTCTTTTGCTTTGACTAAATTAGCCAAAGCCCTGTTTAAAGAAACCATGCCTGCTTCCGCTGATGTTTCAATAACTAAGGGCAACTCATGGATTTTATTCTCTCTGATTAAGTTGGCTACTGCCGGGGTAGATAGCATTATTTCACAAGCCGGAATTAATCCTCCTTTAATTCGTGGGATCAAGCGTTGGGAAACCACTCCCAATAAAGATCCTGACAGCTGGGCTCTTATCTGATTTTGCTGTTCCGGAGGAAAGGAATCTACAATTCTGTGAACGGTCTGACTGGCGGAATTTGTATGCAGGGTAGCGAAAACCAGGTGTCCGGTTTCAGCGGCGGTGATAGCTGTAGCTATGGTTTCTGGGTCTCGCATTTCTCCTACCATTATGACGTCCGGGTCTTGACGAAAGGTCGACCGCAAAGCCCCAGCGAAACTCAAAGTGTCCCGATGAACTTCCCGCTGGTCGATGATACAACGGTCGTCTTCAAAAATATATTCAATAGGATCTTCAATAGTAATCACGTGGTCTGCTCTGGAATGATTTATTTCCTCTATCAAAGCCGCTAAAGTGGTGGATTTCCCCTGGGAGGAGGGTCCGGTTATTAAAACGAAACCTTGGGAGGATTTAGCAAACTCATGACAAACAGGAGGCAAGTTTAATTCCTCAATGCTTCTGATTTTAGCCGGCACCAAACGTAAGGCACAAGCCATTTTATCTCTCTGAAAGAAAATATTTACCCTAAATCGAGCCTTCTCTTCAAAACTGTAAGAAAAGTCAATTTCCTTTTTTTCTAAAAACCTCTGGTGTTGTCCTGTAGTCAATAAAGCTTCGGCCAATCCCTGAGTGTCTTTTGCCAACAACTTTTTCTTTTTCAAAAGAGGCACTAATCTTCCTTCAATCCTTAGGACTGGCGGATGATCAACTGAAATATGAAGGTCTGAGGCCTGTTCTTTTATGGTTGTTTCTAATAAATCTTTGAGCAATGACTGATAATTATTATTCATATACCGAGCTTACATTTAAGTGAAAGCGAAGGTGAAGAAGAGGACGAATTCCTCTTCGCCTTTTAACTGTTAAATTATTTTTTTAATCTCTTCAACTATCTGAGAAGGAGTATAGTGGGCTTTAATCAAATATTTAACAGCCCCAAGCTTTATACCTTTTTCAACTTCCTCTTTCTGGCCGAGGTTGGAAAGGATGATTATTTTTAAATTCTTGGAGTTTTTTTCAGTTTTTACTCTTCTGAGAATCTCCCAACCGTCAATATGGGGGAGAACAATGTCCAAAACCATCAAGCTGGGCTTTTTCTCTTTTACTTTACTCAAAGCCTCTTCCCCGGTGGTCGCCACATCAACAAGGAAACCCACTTCCTTGAGTTTGGTAGTATAAATATCTATTAAAAATGGATCGTCTTCAACTATTAAAATTTTCTTTGCCACAATAAATTTTACTTTTCTTCTACCACTCTTAATACTTCTTCAACCGTTGTAACCCCCTCTAAAACTTTAATGATTCCGTCCTGCTGCATAGTAACCATTCCCTGACTCTTAGCTATTTTGGCGATTTGGATTTCTGATGGCTCTTCCAAGATTACTTCTGATAATTCATCTGACCCTAGCAGAACTTCAAACACGGCTATTCTGCCAGTAAACCCGCTCAGATTACATTCTTTGCACCCTTGAGGAACATAAACGGTTAGGGGCTTGGGAACTTTGACCGTCTTTTTAACTTCCGGGGGCAAGGTTTCAATCTCTTTCATTATCAACTCTTTGATTTTTTCTGTCGGCTTTACCTTCTTCTTACACTTATCACAGAGCCGCCTGACCAGCCTTTGAGCTAAAGCTATCTGAAGAGTAGGAGGGATTAAGTAAGTTTTTACACCCATATCAATCAAACGGGGGATAACCCCTATGGCATTTGAAGTATGCAGGGTGGACAAAACAATATGCCCGGTCAGAGCAGCGTGAATTACCAAACTGGCTGTTTCTTCATCCCTAATCTCCCCTACCATAATTATATCGGGGTCCTGTCTTAAAACGTGGCGCAGGCCTATAGGAAAGTCATAGCTAATTTCCGGCCTTACTTGGGATTGGTTAACTCCCTCTACAAAATATTCGACAGGATCCTCCAGGCTAACAATATTAACTCCTTCTTTGTTAAGCAACTGTAGGATTGCGTACAAGGTGGTCGTTTTCCCGCAGCCAGTGGGGCCGGTAGCCAGAATAAGACCATAGGGTTTTTGAATTCCCTCTTTTAACATATCCAGATTCTTCCCTTCCAGGCCAAGTTCTTTAAAAGTCTTTAGGCCAACTGTTGGATCCAAAACCCTGATAGCTACCTTTTCTCCTAAGGTGGTGGGAAAGGTAGAAACACGAAAGTCAACTGATTTTCCTTCAACTGCAGTTGAAAATCTTCCGTCTTGGGGAATTCTGGTTTCGTCAATCTTTAAATTAGAAATAATCTTAATTCTGGCCACTACCGCAGGATGCACACGCAAGGGAAGAAAAATGGAAGAATGTAAAATTCCCAACAGTCTAAATCTTATTCTTAATTTTTCTTTTGTCGGCTCAATATGAACATCGGAAGCTTTCCCCTCCACAGCGTGCCTTAGAATAACCGCCACGATCTTGGTGATGGGAGCCTCTTCTGCCATCCTTTCAAACTCAGCAGCTGTTGGTCTTTTTCTAGCTTTCTCCCCTTTCAGTTCTGTCTCCAATTCCTCCAAAGCTTTTCCCACTTCTCTTTTTAATGTCCTGTACTGTTTCAAGAGTTTTTTAAAGGTAGTTGGAGTTATAAGGAAAACTTTGTAAGTAAAATTACCTTGACGGACTAAAAACTTTAAGGCCTCTTGAGCCTTAAGGTCTTCTGGATAGACCATACCGATTTCCAAGACCTTATCTTTTTTGCTTAAGGGAATCATCTGATAGTATTTAGCTGTTTCTTCCGGAACCAGTTCTAGTGTTTCCAAGGAAACTTCCTCTGCCGCTATCCCCTTTAAGGGAATCTTGAGGTCTTCGCTCCTTAACTGAAAAAGGACCTGCTCGGGAACAATACCTCTTTCTAAAATTACCTCTTCTTCTTTTTTACCTGATTCCTTTATTTCAAAATCCAGAGAAACTGCCTGCTCTTTTTTTAGTGTTCCTTTTTCAATTAATTTTTTAATTAAAGACATATTTAAAATTATTTAACAGGGCTAAAAGGGCAAGAATGGATTTACTCGGCCTATTTCTCCTTCTATCTCAGGAGCTTCAGAAAGAGGTTTGATTTCAGAAAAAGACTGAAGCCCCTTCAGGTTCGAACTTCTCAAAACGTCGAAGTCAATCTCAACTTCCTTTTGGTATAGAGAAAGTGCTTTCTCTGTTGGCAGTTCTTTTCCCTCTCTAAGAGCCCCCCACCAAATGATAAAGGCGGTAATTATGATTATTGCAATAAAAACTAAAATTAAATTTCTTTGAGCTTTTTTTTGCTGAAGAAAAACAATAGCCATGTTAATTAGTAGCTGCTGACAGCCATTTTTATATTAAAAGTGAATATGTCTCCACCTTCTCTGAGTAAAAAGAAAGAAATATTCTCTATCTCAACCAATCTAGCGGACTTTTCCAGAGTGGAAATAAAGCTTTTAAGAGATGTATAGTCGCCAGAAACTTCCAAACTAAATTCTGTTTTTCTGGTTTTTGATTCTTCCTGAAAAATAGTAACAAAAGGGCTGATCCCTTTTAAAACAATGCCCGACTGAGAACCTGTTTTTTGAAGGAAATTGAATAAAGAGGGCAGAGAGGAACCCGAAGGTAAAGCCGAATCAATTTTAGAAAGCTCTTCCTCATATTTGTCTAACTCGGTCTTGGTATCAGCTAAAGCAGAAAAATACTGCTGTTTGTATTGAAATTCGGCTTCTTTCTCAGTAATAGTTGTTCGAATATCTTTTAGCCCTTGGTATTTCGGCAAGATAAGGCTTCCTCCTAAAATTAGAAAAAGCAGAAAGCAAATAGCGATGATAACGGGTATTGATTTAAAGCGGTTCATCGTTTAAAAATTTGAGGGTTTAAGGTTAAGGCAAAAGTGAAGTCTATCTGGCCGGTTTTGCTTATAGTGATTCGCTCTATTAAGGTTTTTTTAACCAGACTCTCTCTTTGAAAAATAAGAAACTGCTGACCCAAGTTTTCAAAATTCTGAGTGTTACCAGTAAGAACGAGCATGTTTTCCTGAGAGTCTAAGCTAAAAAAAGAAAAAGTCACCCGGGGATGGCAATTCGTTTCAACCATTTCAAAGACTTTTGAGGTCTCAACGTGTTTTTCAATCAAATCAGAAAAATCTCCTATTTTCTCCTGATAACCCAAAACTTCTCTTTCTAAAGCCAGATTAGTAGCTGTCTCTTGTTTGACTAAAGTCTCATTCAAACCTTCTAAAGTTTTGCGGGATTTATTTAGAGAATGATTCAAAATCAAAAAAACAACAATGGAAATAACCAGAACGGCAATAGCTGCGTAAAACAGGATATTTAACCAGTTTGGAATTTTTGGACCTTCTTTTGGAATTAATTGCATATTAATTTTGTTAATACTCTATTCCACGTAGAGCCACGCCAACAGCTATTGCATATCCCGGACTCATTTCTTTCAGCTTCTTTTCCAAAATGGGAGGATAATAAAGGCCAGAAAAGGAATTGGCAATTTCTGTTTCTTTTTTAAAGGTATTGGCAAAGTATTCTTTCAGACCTGGCATCAAGGCTTCTCCTCCAGCTAAGATTATTTTTTTAACTTCTTTGCCTCCTTGCTGATAAAAATTATTGAAAATCTTTTCAACCTCTCTTATAACAACATCAACCAGGGGAAGTAAAATTTGTTTTGTCTCTTCTTTTTCAAGACCAGAAGCTCTTTTAATTTTTTCTGCTTCTATATAATCAATATCCAAACTTTTGGAAATTATTCTAGTAAATTCATTACCAGCCATATCAAAACTGTAAGATATCTTTAAAACCTTTTTCTCAACTATATTGCAGGTAGTACTCTGAGCCCCAATATCTATTACGGCTAAGGGCTCTCTTTCTTCTTTATTAGTCAAAGTCCGAATCAGACCGAAAACTTCTGCCTCCAGAGCAACCAGGTCTAATTGGGAGAGGGCGGCAATTTCCTGATATTGATTAATGATTTCGTTAGGCACGGCCACCAGAAGTATCTTTGTCTTGGCTGGCGATGAGCCCACTATCTGCCAGTCTAAAGCCACTTCTCCCAAGGGCAAGGGGATATGCTGTCTGGCTTCATACCTGACTGCCTGGTTAAGCTCTTCTTTTGGCATAAGGGGCAGTTCGAAAGTGGTATAAAAGGTAGAAAAATCCGGGATGGAAAAAATAACCTGGCGGGTTTTAATTTTAGCTTCTTCCATTATAGCTCTAATTGCCCTCGCAATATCTTTACTGGAAAGCAATAGAGTGTTTTTTTCAAAAGTTCGGAAAGGTTTTTCATAGAGAGCTCT
>CAZUVP010000033.1:0-5303 GCA_964623855.1 uncultured Candidatus Saccharibacteria bacterium
TTTTTAGAACTCCTTTCTTTTATTTCTACGCTATTTTTAGATAAAGTTTTTTCGCTCACAACTAATCTTATAGGAATGCCGATTAAGTCGGCCTCCGCAAACTTTTCGCCGGGAGATTTATCTCTATCGTCATATAATACTTCTACCCCGGATTTTGATAAATCGTTATGTAGTTTTTCCGCCATCTTTTTAATTTTCTTATTATTTTCTATCGGAATTAAATGGGCATCAAAAGGAGCAACCGATTTTGGCCAAATAATTCCCTTATTATCATGACAAACCTCGACTATCGCTCCCATGGTCCGCGAAGACCCTATTCCGTAACAGCCCATAATAATCGGTTTTCTTTTTCCGTCTTTAGTCGCAAAATTAGCTTGCATTGCTTTTGAATATTTGGTTCCCAAGGGAAAGACATTGCCTACCTCAATAGATTTTCCTTCTTTTAGAATGTTTTTACATTTAGGGCATTTGCTATTAGCTTTTAGTCTGGCAATCTCTTTGTTCTGAGAAAAATCTCCCTTCGGACAGAAAATTATTGTATCTTCTCCATCTTCGGATAAAACCTGAAATTCATGAGTTACTCCCTGAGTAAAATCTTTACCAGAAGCTTCAGTAAGAATTGTTTTCAATCCGCATCTTTTAAAAATTCTAAAGTATGCCTGGATTACTTTTTTATAATATTTCTTGAAATCCTCTTCCGAATTGTGAAAACTATAAAGATCTTTCATATTAAATTCTCTGCCCCGCAGAAGTCCGGATTTAGCTCTGGCTTCTTTCCTAAATTTAGTTTGAATCTGATAAACATATAAAGGAAGATCTTCGTAAGATTTTATAAAACGTCTAATGATGTCGGTTAACATTTCTTCATGAGTAGGGCCCAAACCAATTTCTTTGCCGTCTTCTTTGCACTTATACATCGCTTTCCCTATTCCCTTTGACCAACGATTGGTTTCTTCCCAGAGATTTTTAGGCTGAAGAACGGTCATTAAAATTTCCTGACCGGAAATTCTCTCCATTTCTTCTCTAATAATATTCTCAATCTTCCTTAAGACTCTTAAACCTAAAGGCAAATAGCTGTAGGCTCCCGCCATTTCTTTGTAAATGAAACCTGCCCGACTAAGAAGTTTAGCATTAATACTTTTTTCGTCCTTTGGGGCTTCTTTTTTTGTTTTATAAAAAAGTTGAGATTGCAGCATTTACCGAGTTTTAATTTATTAATCTGATTATATCTTGTATAGTAACCCAAAGCATCAGAAATATCAGAACGAAAAAGACCCCTGCTGTAATTCTTTCTTCAATTTTCCGGTCTACCGGAGTTCCTTTTATTTTCCCTATAATAATAAATAATAATTTGCCGCCGTCCAAAGCGGGTATGGGCAGGATGTTTAATATGGCCAGGTAAATGGCAATCATAGCTATAAACTGGATAAAGTAGTTAATTCCAACCTGGGCAGCCTGGGTTAGTAAAGACCCAATTCCTATTGGCCCTACTATCTGAACGCCTGCTGGTATCCCTTTTCCCTGGCCTAAACTCATCAAAATACTTCCCCAGCCGGCAAATACAACTCCTGTTAAATTAATAGTTGCCTCAACCCCCTTTATTGGAGCTTGCCATAAAGGATAAGATTTTTCAGCTGTCCTGACTAAAGCCACTCCTATGGCTCCTTCTCCTTCGGGCGGCGCTACCCTTGGTGTTAAAGAAACATCGAAAACTTCCTTCCCTCTTTGTATTGTTAAAGTTACTTCTTTGCCCTTATTCTCTTCTGCAAATTTCTGAATAGATGAAACTGTTTCAAAATCTTTAATGGTGTCTCCGATTCCTATCCCTGCCTCTTCAGCTGGAGAGTCAGAAGAAACTGACAGAACCTGAACCCTCGGGTCAATCAAACCGCCGTTGGCTTCATCAGAAACTGCTTGAGGTACTCCCATAAAAAAAACTATACTCAAGAGAATGGCAGCTATCACCCAGAAGGAAACCACTCCGCCTAAAATCACTGAAGCTTTTTTCCAGGTAGTTATCTTTTTATCTCCTCCTTCTTTTTCTACTCCCGGTATCCTGACAAAAGCACCGAAAGGCAGAAGGTTTAAAGAATAAATAGTCTCCCCTATTTTTCTTCCGAATATCCTGGGAGGATAACCAATTCCAAACTCTTCAACCTTCATCCCAAAGCTTTTAGCGGTAATAAAGTGACCGAATTCATGCAGGGCCAATAACCCTACTATACTAATTATAACAATTAAAATAGTAAAAAACATAAAAATTATTCTGTTATTTCTTTTTTCTTCCTTTCTCCTATTTTTTCAACTTTCTCATTATGCCCGTCAACCAATTCCTGGAGCTCGTCTTTGGCCCGGAATTTATCATCTTCTCTAATTTCCCCTGTCTTTGTCTTTTCCTGGATTTCTTCCCAGGCCTTTTCCCGCCAGCGCCTGATTGTCTTTCTGGTCTCCTCCTGTTTTTCTGAGATAACCCTTAACAAGTTATTTCTATAATCTTCTGTCATTTGAGGCAGATTTATCCTGATTGTGTCTTTGTCTATTATGGGACTGGCTCCCACTCCTGTTTTTTCTAAAGCCTGAGTAATTGACTCAATGTAGGATTTGTCCCAAGGCTGAATCAAAATTTGCTTGGGCGCAGGAACAGAGATAGCGGCCAGTTGCTTTAAGGGAAACTTCTTGCCGAAACAATCAACCACTACATCTTCCACCAAAGCCGGAGTAGCTCGACTGGTACGAATTTTTGCCATTTCTCTATCCAAGAAATTAATTACTTTTTCCAGTTCCGGTTTAATTTTATCGATTATTTCTCGGTACATTGTTTAAATTCTCAACATTAAATTTTCCAAAGCCAATTTAGGGTTTACATTGGTAGTAGAAATTAGGTACTCCGTTGTCTGGATATTTTTCAAAATATTCCTTAAATCTGAAACTGAATATCTGTTATTTTCTTTGCTAAGTAGAATATCCCGGAAATAGCCCAGCCAAATATCTAAATCCTCTTTTAAGTCCTGTGGGTTTTCGGTCAGGTCTTTTACATATTGAAAACGTAAAGCTAAATCAGCTTCTGAAATCTTTTTAATCTCATCTATTTTTGCCTGGAAACTTTTTATCTTCTGAGGCTGAGAAAAAAAATCCAAAGCTCTGCCCGGCTTGCCTAAAGAAATTTCAGCTATCCCTTCTGCTGTTCTCTCTTTTGTTCCTTGTCTTAATAAGTATTTTTTAATTTCCTCGTTGGCTACAGGATAAAACTTTAAGGTTTCCACTCGGGAAAGAATGGTGGGCAAGAGATGGTCTGGGGCCTGGCTGATTAAAATCAGAATGGTTTCTCCTTTGGGTTCTTCTAAGGTCTTCAATAAGCAAGTCTGGGCGTGAGAGTTCATGGTATGGGCTTCGTCTATAATAGCTATCTTGAAAGGGGCTGAATAGGGCTTTAAAGAAAGTTTCCAAATAAGCTCTCTTATTTGCTCAATCTGAATTTCTTTTTTTTGAGGCTCAACCAAAGTTAAGTCAGGATGGAAATTTTCAACACTCTGACCAAAAAGTAAAGAAGCCCATTCTAAGGCTATTTTTTTCTTCCCTAATTTTTCCTGACCAGAAAATAAAAAAGCTCTGGAAAATTGATAGAGGCTAGCTGACTTTTTCAGAAACTCCCATTGTTTTTTGTGACCAACAACCATAATTTATCTTTTGCTCATTATGCTCTTTTTATAAACATCAAGGTTTTCCAGAACTACCCCTGTCCCCTTGGCTACACACAACAGAGGATCTTCAGCCAAGAAACAGGGAACTCCAGTTTCCTGGGAAATTCTATCTGTAATATTCTTCAATAAAGCTCCGCCGCCAGAAACAATCATCCCTTTATCAATTATGTCAGCTGACAGTTCCGGGGGCGTATCTCTTAAAACTAATTTTATTACCTGGATAATTTCAGAAAGGATATCGGAAATGGCTTCGGCCACCTCATTTGAAGAGATCTTAATGGTTCTTGGCAGGCCGGACATCAAATCCCTCCCCCGAATTTCTATTTTTCTTTCTTCTTTTTCAAGAAGAGCGGTGCCGATTTTTATTTTTATTTCCTCAGCCGTCTGTTCGCCGACCGCCAAATTGTATTTTTTCTTAATATAATCAGAAATAGCCAAATCCATTTTATCTCCCCCAGTTCTTAAGGAATGACAAGTTACCACTCCCCCCAAAGAAATTACAGCAATCTCTGATGTCCCCCCTCCAATATCCACAATCATATTGCCAGAACAGGAATTAATGGGAATATTGGCTCCAATGGCTGCGAGTACCGGCTCTTTGGCCAAAAACACCTGTTTGGCTCCGGCATTAAGAGCAGCCTCAATCACTGCCCTTCTTTCGGTGGAGGTAATACCGGCAGGCACTCCTATCATTAATTCCGGCTTGAAAAAACGCCAAAAACCTGACGTTTTGTCGATAAAATACTTAAGCATGGCCTGGGTCACCCGAAAGTCGGCTATCACTCCATCTTTCAGGGGTCTGTAAACTCTTATGGTGTCAGGGGTGCGACCAATCATTTCCTTGGCTTCCTCTCCCACGGCTAAAATTCTGTTTTCTTCCGTGGCTACAGCTACAACTGACGATTCCTGCAAAACAACTCCTTTCTTGGGAGAAAAAACTAAAGAATTACAAGTACCTAAATCAATACCTATTTTTTTCATAATTAGTAGTTTCAATATACCCTAAATCTTAGGTTCTGGCAACTCTTCTTCTTGCAAAAAGCGAGGTTATAACCACTAAAACTCCGCCTAAAATAAAGAGCAGCTGATAACTTAAAAATCCGATGATAAGCCCTGAAACCAAAGCTCCCAAAGCCACTCCCAAAGGGGCAAAAATTGTATCTATGGCTCCAGCTTCCTCCGGATCTTCTTTTAATTTTTGAGAAACTAAACCCGACCTGCCGGCGCTGCAAATCAAATTCCCGGTGGACCTCCCCAGATTAATTAACAAAACCAAAAAGAAGTTTAAGAAAGGTATAGCTGTTCCGAATAAAACAGAAAAGAGCCCGGCCGTTGTCCCTCCTTTAATTATATCCTCTTCACCTTTTCCCTCCCCCAAATATTTAATAAGTCGAAGGGACAAAGGCAAGAATAAAATGGAAAATACAGAAATAAAAATTAAAATTAGATTCTGGGACCAATAAAGTTCGTCTTTCAGAAATAAAACAAAGTAGCTTTTGTAAAATCCTGCCAGAAACAAGACAGTGAGGGAAAAAGAAATGAAGGGTAAAACAGTTTTATTTTTAATCGTCTGAAAAGCTTCTCTGTATTTTTCTTTAGCAA
>CAZUVP010000034.1:0-1928 GCA_964623855.1 uncultured Candidatus Saccharibacteria bacterium
TTTCAGAAAAAAGTAATTCTGAGATTAATCATTTCTAAGTAGCTCGACCTTTCATTCTGAAAAACAGCTACTATGTAAGATTTTAATGGAGATATAAAATTTGTCAATAGTACCCCAACCATCTGCCAGGAAGAGAGGAGAGAGTTTTCTTTTCTCCCTGGCAAGTGGTTGAGGGGGAATCAGTGAATTGAACGCTGACTCCCCTTTAGCTTGCTATCACTTTGGACTCAATTTTTCCAAAGATATTTGTGTCGGGCAAGCCATTGCTCAGCGACAGGGTCTCCTTTGACCACTGTTTTTATGGAAAGGTAGCTTTCTCGAGCCTCACCTCTTAGAACGCCTCTTTCTTCTTGTCTCATATTGCCGTTCCGGATTATCAATCCTTCACCAGCAATTTTCGCTTCGGTCGTCCATTTTATCGCCACTGGTTTCTCCTTTCGTGTCCGTGGAGTTAGATTTAGCCTTATGGCTACTCCGTGGACGTGAAAACACGCTAATTTCGACCTGTTGTGACGCGGTCAAATTCTTCCTGGCCATAATCACGACGGATTATCGCCAACCAACGTGCTGCTCGTGCGACTCTATTCGCTTCTTTAGGATCAAACCCATAATTTATGGCCATAGGTTCAACCAGTTGGAAGGTTTTACTCGGGCTTTCTTTGGCTGCGATATCGATGAATCTTTTACGGATATTTTCATGACCGTTATTCATCTGCAGCAAAGTTTCCGACCAAGTCGTGAGCTCGCACAAAGGTCTCTTCTCTTCGGAATTATGCATACTCGTGACCTCCTTTCCTTATAGATTGTTAATGATGGTACATTCCCACCTTTCAGCCCACGAATCTCTTCCTGAACTGGAAGGTGGAGCGAGGTACAAGCGAATCTTTTGTATGATTCTCCCTCGCTTGGTAATTAGGCTTGCGCAGCTAAGGGATGTGGACCGTTAAACCCACAACCGTAGCAGCAGTACTCTTTTGGAAACCGGTCCTGTGGACCTGTGTACTGTTTTGAGCCACAATTCGGGCAATGCCCTAATGTTTGCTCCCTGCTTACAAGTTTATAAAAGGGAGCTGGCCATTCGTGACGCGGGTAATTCCAGTACGGAAAACCCTTCCCTTTCTTGTACTCGCGCAGGTCGCGCTCGTACTGCGTTAAGCCTATGCCTAGTTTTTTAAGTAACCATTTCATTCTTGGTCCCTCCTTAATATATTGTTAATAGTGGTTTCAATTTCCACCCTTCAGCCCACAATTATTATTATGAACTGGAGGGTGGGCAGGAAGAGGGTTTTGGGATGTTTGATTCGTTGATCCTTATTCCCGTTTACCTCATCCTGCTTCCAACTACCGTAGGCTAGTTCCGCCAGTAACGGTTTTGCCGCCATCTTTGATATAGCCTTCGATAACGGCAACCGCGTTGAGAAGACCATCGATTATTAAGGAAGTATCAGGCTCCTCAAAATGATTTTTAGCCTTCTCTTCTATCTCTTTATAATCTTCAAAGGATAGTTCTCCAGTGGACAGGACCTTATTCAGGACTTCTATTTTGCAGAATGTGTCTAGTTCTGCAACGAAGTCCTTGTCAGTATCCACTCTTGTCTTGTACTCCTGGAGCTTGCGGTAGAGCTGGCAGAACCTTTCTCTTTCTGCCATTTCCGGTAATTGAACTAAGATTTTTTCTGCTTTCTCCATTTCTCTCTCCTTATACAATTTTGAAAATATAACAGGCGCCTTTCCTTGCGGAGAGAGCGCCTGTACGGACAAAGTATCAAAATATTTACTCTCTCCATTCTGTCTATATTATATCACTAATATCAGATTTGTCAAGGGGTGGAGAGAGATTTGGCAAAATGGGACTTATTCTGTTTTGAGAGCTTCTTCTGCCGGTTTTTCTTTGGGTTCTTCTTCTTTTTTTTCTTCTTCCGGTTTTG
>CAZUVP010000034.1:2028-5100 GCA_964623855.1 uncultured Candidatus Saccharibacteria bacterium
TTTTCTTCCGGTTTTGGTTCTTCGAGCGGTGCTTCAGATGATGGAGGCTTCGCCTCTGTCACTTTTTCCTCGGGAGCTGCTTCTTTTTTTTCTTCTGCCTTTTTTGATTTTTTGTGGACGTCAATTTTCTTGCCTTCAATAATCTTCTCGGATATCAATAGATTGCGCACAGTGTCTGAGGGTTGGGCGCCGACAGAAATCCAATATTTGATTCTGTCTTGTTTCAAAACTTTTTCTTTGGTCAAGGGATTATAAAAACCTACCTGTTCCACAAAACGACCGGCTGTAGGCGGGTTCCTTTTTTCCGTGACAACAATTTTAAAATTTGGCTGATTTTTTTTACCTGTTCTTAGGAATCTAATTACTAACATATTAATCTAATTTTTAATTTTTAATTTCCAATTTTTAATTTTTAGGGCTGCTTTGGCTGCTTTTTCCTCTGCTTCTTGTTTTGAAGAACCCTCTCCTTGAGCTATTAGTTCTTTATCAAGAAAAACACCGATAATAAAGTGTTTGGCATGATCCGGCCCCCATTCTCGGACAACCTTATAAACGGGGGTAACCCCTGTCCTATCTTGGGCCTCTTCCTGGAAAAGGGATTTGGCGTCTTCAAACAGGCGATTTTCAATAATGTCCGGTAGTTTTATTAATACGTACTTTTCGATAAACTTCCCGCACGTTTTATAATTTTGGTCTAGGTACAGGCTCCCGATAAAAGCCTCGATGGTATTTGCCAGAATGTACTGCCGGGCCTTGCCTAATTCTTTTGTTTCTCCTTTGGAAAGCAACAAGAAATCATTGAACCCAAGGGAAGCTGCGATATCAGAAAGAATTCCAGCATTAACCAGAGCTGCTCGCCAGCTGGTTAACTCCCCTTCTGGTTTCTTGGGATATTTCTGATAGAGATACTCCGTTACAATCAGTTCCAAGACAGCATCTCCTAAAAATTCCAGTCTTTCGTTGTTATCCAAATGAAAATCAGGGTTTTCGTTTAAAAAAGAGCGGTGGATAAATGCCTGCGTTAATAAGTCTTTGTTTTTAAACTTTACGCCTAACTTTTTTTCAAGTTTTGAAAAATCCTCCATCATTGATTATAATGATTATTTATTTTCCATTTCTTTAAAAACCGTTCCTAAAACTCCATTTACAAACTTTCCAGAACTCTCGCCTCCAAAACTTTTAGCCAGCTCGATGGCTTCGTTAATGGCTACCTTGGGAGGCACTTCTTCTTTATTACTGTAAATCAACTCGAAAAGACCAATTCTTAAAATATTCCTGTCGGTAATCGTAATCTGGTCAATCGGCCATTCGGGAGCCGCTTTTTCAATAATTTTATCGATTTTGGGAAGATATTTCACGACACCGGTAACTATCTGCCAAACCAAACTCTGATCTTCTAACCCGGGAGCAAACTCTTTAACGTTTTTTTCTACGATTTTCTCCAAATCTCCTTTTTTCCCGGAGAAATCCCATTCATATAGACTTTGCATCGCTATTGAGCGAGATAAATGACGTGAAGCCATAGGATTTTTGTTATTTGCCGAAGCTGAACATTTGTTCAACAAGGTTGAAGATGAAGATTTATCTTCATCGACTCTTTGAAAGTTCTTCCCAGGATAAGGGTTTCTTTGCAGACTTTTCTTCTTTCTCTTCTTCCTTTTCTTTTCCTGCTATCTCTTTTTCTTTTAGTTTTTTTTCTTTCTTGGTTAGTTTCTTCAAAACATCAATCACTTCGCCACCTTTATAGTAACCGCAATTAAAACAAACAGTATGGGGTAATACTGGTTTTCCGCACTTGGGACAGATTGTTAAAACAGGGGCTTTTAAAAAAATATTTCGCCTTCTTTTATTTCTTCTTGATTTTGTGTGTTTTTTCTTTGGTACAGCCATATTTGAAACTATTTCTATGTATAACACATCTACCATATCTTTTCAACATTTTCCGATGCAGATAGGTGGGATATCCTTTGTGCCGATCAAAACAATAATGAGGATATTTCTTGTGGTACCTTTCCATTATCCTGTCTCTGGTTACTTTGGCAATGATGCCGGCCGCCATGCAGGAAAAGACTTTTCCATCCGCTTTGATAATTGCTTCTTGTGGAATCTTGGATTTAGGCAAAGTAAAATTGCCGTCAAGAATAATATAATCTGCCGTGAGATTTAAATTATCCAGAGCTCTTTTCATTGCTAGTTTGGTAGCTTCCAGAATATTTATTTTATCAATCACCTTTTCTGAAACCCGTCCTGCCCCCCATTTAATGTTGGGACAGCTGGTTAGGGCCTTGTACAATTCTTTTCTCTGCTTTGCTGATAATTTTTTAGAGTCTCGAATGTTTGAAAATTGGAGATTGGAGATTGAAAGTTGTCGGGTCATGACAGCTGCAGCTATTACCGGCCCCGCCAAAGGCCCCCTCCCAGCCTCATCCAAACAAGCCACTTTTTTGAATCCTTTCTTCCACAGCTTTCTTTCAATTCGAAAAGGGCGATGAACTTCGTTCATCTTCACGCTTCGCTGACGCTTGCGTACTTGAAGAATTGATTTCCTCATACTATACTTAATTAATATTATCACATTCTATGTCCTTCACCCATTTACATGTCCACTCGCATTATTCTTTATTAGATGGTCTGCCTAAGATAGACGATCTTTTGAATTATGTGAAAGAATTAGGAATGGATTCTGTGGCCCTGACCGACCACGGCAATATCTATGGAGCTGTGGAGTTTTACAAAAAAGCCAAAGAAAGAGGGATAAAGCCAATTATCGGCTGCGAGATGTATGTGGCTCTGGAAAAAATGGAGCAGAAACGCCCAAATATAGATGATAAGAAGCATCACTTGGTTTTATTGGTAAAAAATGAACAAGGCTATAAAAATCTGGTCATGCTTATAACTAAAGCCCACTTAGAGGGCTTTTATTATAAACCAAGAATCGACGAAGACCTGTTGGCTCAATATTCCCAAGGTCTTATTGGTCTTTCTGCCTGCTTGGCAGGAAAGATACCTTCTTTGATTTTAGCCAACAAAATGGAAGAAGCAGAAAAAACGGCAAATCGCTATCAAGAAATT